>NZ_JADEXN010000208.1 GCF_015207075.1 Zarconia navalis LEGE 11467 | reverse complement strand
ATTTCAAATCCAACAACTGCGTGCTTCGGGGAATATTATTCTCTTTTTTGAGGTGTCTCCTTTGGAGCTGTTTCTCTCATCGATCGAGCGGGTTGATGGGTAATCGGTTCCATGGGTAATTTGGGATGGTTCTTTTTGACGAGCGATCGACTCGTATCTTTACGCTTCTTCATCGATGGAGAATTCGGTTAAACCCAGACTGGACTTGTATTTGGATGCTTTTGTTTCTTTTAGTTTTCTCGCGCGCTCGATCGGGCGCGGTACTATAAATATTGATATATCGAAGTCCAATTGTCCTGTCGAGACCCAATCCCAATTTTCTATTGAGGCAATCGACCCTTAAAAATGAGTTTGAATAACCCCGATCGCTCGAAAATAGTCATGAAAAAAGCGTTTTTAATTTTAGGAGAACTGAATAATGACGATCTGGACTGGATGATTAAAGAAGGTAAGAAGCGAACCCTAAGTCCGGATGAAACTTTAATTTATGAAGGTCAACAAATTAATGCGTTTTATATCGTATTGAGTGGAACCTTCAGTGTGGCGATCGATTCTTTGAATAAAGAACTGGCTCGACTTTCGAGCGGTGAAGTTGTCGGAGAAATTTCCTTTATCGATACTCGCCTGCCGCTAGCCACCGTTAAAGCCATTGAAGATTCTGTCGCGTTGGAGATTCCCCGGTTGCGGCTGACTTACAAACTCCAACGGGATATGGGATTTGCCTCTCGATTCTATCGGGGGATCTCCCGCTGTCTGTCCGATCGAGTTCGCGGGACGGTGCTGCGGTTGGGATACGGAATCGATGTGGAAGATCCCGAAGCTGAGGAAATGGAAGCATACCCCGATGCCGATCGAGATTTGGCATTGGTTCAAGCTAAATTTAATTGGCTCATGCAGGGTGTGAGCCGATAGATCTCGGAACTCAACCGATCTAAACGATCGATAACACTTACAAAACTCCTGCCCGATCGCGCTTGAAAAGAATTTGGGGTAAGGACGCCAGTTGTGCCGAACGAGCTGGGAACCCAACTGTTGCCGCTTAGCGAAATTGTTGTAAGTTCAGCAAATCTTGGGGGGATGCCAGAAGTTCGATGGTGACGTTCGTAATTTTCGAGCTGGCGTTTAGGGTAAACGTCCAACAGGCATTCACTCCGAATAAAGGGGTTTGAACCTCTCCGTTGACTTGGAGCGTGCGGTTACCCGCGCTTTTGGGTTGTTGGCTTTCTCGATATGGAATGGCTTTGATGCCATCCGCTTCCGTTTTTAAGTAAGCGCAGATCGCTTTACGACCGACAATGACCTCCTCAAAGGGAGGCTGTAACGTGCCACGCTCGGCAAATAGTCCGGCGACGGTCTCGAAATTTTCTGAGTTAAGTGCCTCAAAGTACCTTCGCACCACAGGGTGGTTTAACGCTAGAGTTCGATCGCACATTGGCAGTCCGGGGAGGGCGATCGCTCGAGTATCCATTGTGGATTGAATATCATCGTCTCGTTGGCAAAATTAAATTTCATATATTTTTCGGTTTGTCAAGATCGGTCGTTTGGCCTCGATACCGATCCAAAACCGATCCGATAACCCGTGGTGTCAACTTCAGCAATTTTGTCGCATCTTTTTTCTGCCATTGAACTGATTGCTGAGATTTCCTGACATTTACTGTAATCACCGTAGCAACATTACATAATATTCTGGATAAAGAACGGCAAACAGGTCGTAATATCCGGATTCATGAGAAGACCAAGATGATGTTCGTCACCTAAATACCTCCGATCGTAAATTGCCAAAATATAAGCATTTGTAAATCATCTAACGGAGCAAATTCTTTAGTGTGTTTTAGAAGATGATTCTAGGCTTGCGGGCAAAAATTTCTAAGTTCTAATCTCTTTCGGTTGAACCTAAAAGGTTAGAATTTAACTTTATGACTAGTAGAGCATCTACTCTAAAACTGTGGTTTAGAAAAAGCGACGATGCATACTCTAAAAGCATTCAATCAAAATTTTATTGCATAATTTTAGGTTGGTTGGTCTACTCGTCAGGGCTATGTCGTCTACTCAGTATTGCACAGAAATGAAAAATGCTAATTTCCGGAATCGGGAAAGCCACTCGTACTCCAAAAATTATACAATTACCCAAAAAGAGTATACGCAAATTGTCGAAGCGATTGATGCGGGAAAATATTCATGGGCTTGTCTCTTAATTCTACGCTTTGCTGGAGATAATCCCTTTTTGTACATTCCTTACCGGACTGCGAACCGTTTACTCAAAGAGAATCAGCTCGCAAACGATCGAGATTGCGAAGCACCATAGATAACGAGTTTAGTATATCGAGTGAGTTGAGATCGGGGTGGCGTATGTTTCGCTTCTCAACTTACCCGACTCGTTCCTATCAACGGAATAACCGTTGAAATTGTCTCCGTTCCCGAATTCGATCGAAATCTTTATCGGACTGAGCCAGTTGTCGATAGACACTCGGCTGCTGTTCGATCGCTTTTTCCAAGCTTTCGATCGCCCGAATTTCTTCACCCATTAAAGCATAGCAACAAGCTTGATTGTACCAAGTTGCATTGTCTTCGGGATAAATTTTTAACGCTCGCGCATAGCAATCGATCGCCGCTTTATAACGCTTTAAGTGTCGATAGCATTCGCCCCGTTTGTATTCTCCCCAAAAGTCATCGTAGGTTCCATCTAATGCTCGATCGTAACTTTCAAGTGCTTCTTCATATCGCTTCAGGTGGCGCAGGGCATCTCCGCGACGATAGACTGCCCAAAAATCTTTAGGCTTAGCTTCTAGTGCCCGATCGTAATTCTCGATCGCCTCATCGTATTGTTTTAGATGGCGCAGGGCATCTCCGCGACGATACCAAGACCAATAGTCCCTCGATTTGGTTTCTAATGCCCGATCGAAACAAGCAATTGCTTCTTCAAATCGATCGAATTCTTCTAGAAGTAAATAGCCCAGACTATACCATCCCCAATAGTCATCCGGACGAATCTCGAGCGCCATATCGAAACTATCGAGTGCCCCATCAAAATCCCCTAATTCGGCTAGAGCGTGACCTCTTTGATACCACGCCCAGTAGTCATCCGCTCTGAGGGTAATGGCTTCATCGTAACAGGCAACCGCTGCCTCGTAATAGGCATCTTCATCCATTCGTTTGCCCTCTAAATACCACAGCCGGTAGTTTTCCCATCTAGACTCTAAATGCTGGTACTTATTTGTGAGGAACAACTTCATCTTTTTTTTAGATTGTGAGGGATCGAGCGAGATGCTTTAATCTCTTTTTAACTTCAATTTTGAAGAGATTTTTATTAATTAAAACATCTGTTATGTAAAATTAGAATATATCTCATGGGAAAATGTCAACGATTTTCAATAAAGTTTGCATAATCTTGATTTAAATTTCTTTACATTATTGAGAAAGTTTGAGATGGACTATTTCGTTTCCATCCAATTTCTTCCCGTCCCCACATCCACGACCAGCGGGACGCTCAGGGCGATCGCCTCTTCCATGGTAGACCCAACGATCGGCTGTAATTCTTCCCACTCTTCCGGCGGAATTTCGAGCACCAGTTCGTCGTGAACCTGTAATAGCAACTGTCCTTGATAGTCTTGCAAGACTTCGTGGAGTTTGACCATCGCTATTTTAATAATATCAGCACTCGACCCCTGGATGGGTGCGTTTGCCGCCGCTCGCAAAGATTGAGCGTCAAATTGTCCGATATTTTTAATTTTATCTAAATCGATCGACTTTGGATCGGAATCTTTCAACTTCCGCAAACTGCCCGACTCGAACTCGAAATAGCGACGGCGACCAAGAATTGTTTCTACATATCCATTGGCGATCGCCTCGCGTTTCATCTGCTGTAAATATTCAAAAACTTTTGCATAGCGATCGTTGTAACGTTCGATAAATTCCCGACCTTCAACGACGCTAAATCCCGCTTCTCGGGCAAATCTTTGCGCCCCCATCCCATAAATAACCCCAAAATTAATCGTCTTTCCCAATCGTCGTTCGTCTGGGGTAACATCTTCTTTTTCAAATAACAACTGTGCCGTCAGCCGATGCACGTCGCGATTATTCTGATAGGCTTCAATTAAAACCGGTTCTTGGGATAAATGCGCCAGGATTCGTAACTCGATTTGCGAATAGTCTGCTGCCGCCAGAATCCATCCCTCTTTCGGCACGAACGCCTTGCGAATTTGCCGAGAAAATTCCGTGCGGATGGGAATATTTTGTAAATTCGGGTTAGAAGAAGACAGCCGTCCCGTCGCCGTCACTGTTTGATTGAAATCCGTATGTACCCGCCCAGTATCTTCTCGTACCAATGCCGGCAGCGCATCTACATAAGTTGATTTCAATTTCGACAACGTGCGATATTCCAAAATGTTATCGACGATCGGATGGTCGCCTTGCAACTTTTCCAACACCGCCGCATTTGTCGAATATCCCGTCTTCGTTTTGCGGGTTTTGCGCTTATCGAGTTCCAGCTTTTCAAACAATAATTGGCTTAACTGTTTCGGCGAACCCAAATTAAATTCTTCCCCCGCCATGTCGTAAGCTTGCGTCTCAATTTGCTGCAAACTCACCGCCAAACTCCCCGAGAGTTCCTGGAGATATGCCGTATCGATACAAATCCCCCGGCTTTCCATATCCGCCAGTACCGGTTCGAGGGGTTGTTCCACCTCCAGTAGCAGTTTTTCCAACTTTGGAACCGCCGCCAATTCCGCGCGCAACTTCTCCACCAAGCCAAACGTCGTATAGACATCCATACCGCAATAGTTCGCCACTGCCGGAATTGCTAAATCGGCGATCGTTTTGCCTTTGGGAACCAAATCTTGATAGCTTTGAGCGGTAATCCCCAAATAGCGCAAAGATAAATCGGCCAGATTGTGGGTATTTTCCGGATTGAGGACGTAACTCGCCAGCATCGTATCGAATGCCACCCCCGCCAGTTCGATTCCCTGATGACGCAGAATTAGGCGATCGAATTTTGCATTTTGCAGGGACTTCGGATACGCCGGACTTTCGAGAATCTCCCGCAACCCCTCCAACGCCGTTTCGAGGGGCAAATTCTGCCCGATTTTATGTCCGATGGGGATATACGCCACATCCGCTTCCCCCGTTCCCCAACAGCAGCCAATCCCCACCAACTCGGCATCCCGAGGTTCCAACGCCGTGGTTTCCGTATCCCACGCCACGGGGGTTTCGCGATGGGTATAGGTTTTCAGTCGTTCGACAAGTTCGGCGAGTTGGGCTTCCGTCTGGATAATTTGCACTTGGATGGGAACGGCTTCGGGCTGTTGCGCGGTTTCGGTTTCTTCGGCGCTGAAAAACCAGGTATCGTTATCTTCATCGGGGGCAATTTTTTCAGGGGTTGTTTCGACTGCTGCGGTTCCCCCTAATTTCCCTTGCAATTGCGTGATGTTATTCACGAAAGTCGTTAACTCCAACTTTTTGAGGGCCGGAATCACTTTTTCCTCGCTAAACCCCTTTAACTGGCACGATTCGAGTTCCAATTCCATGGGGATATCTTGCTTAATTTCAGCCAGAAATTGCGATCGATAAGCAGCATCTTTCCCCGCCACCAGCTTTTTCTGATTTGCGCCTTTAATCCCATCGATGGCTTCGTAAATCCCATCCAACGATCCGTATTGCGCAAGTAACTTCACCGCCGTTTTCGGGCCGATACCACTCACACCGGGGATATTATCCGAGGCATCCCCGCACAATGCCTTGTAATCGACTACTTTTTCTGGGAGAACTTTCAGCTTGGCAAGCACTCCTTCTGGGGTAAATTCCTCCGGTTTGCTGGCATTGTTGCGTTTGCCATAGGAACCGCTGGTATAGAGAACGCTAATCTCTTTTTCTGCATCCACCAACTGAAACAAATCTCGATCGCCGCTGAGGATTTTTACCGAATAACTCGCATCCGCCGCAACTCTTGAGAGGGTTCCGAGGATATCATCCGCCTCGTACCCCGGCGCTGTCAACACAGTAAAATCGAAGGCTTTGAGGAGTTCTTGCAGGTTTTGGATATCGGGGATGAAATCTTCGGGGGTTTCGCTGCGATTGGCTTTGTAGTTGGGATCGGCTTCGTGGCGAAAGGTCGGCGTTTTCGTATCGAAGGCGATCGCGACGTACTCTGGCTTATGGGTTTCGATGGTTTCGAGTAAGGATTTGAGGAAGCCAAAACAGACGCTGGTGGGAACCCCCTTGGATGTGCGCAATCCCCCCTCCCGGCTTTTGGCAAAGGCATAGTAGGCGCGAAAAGCCAGGGAATGGCCGTCAATGAGGAGAAAGGTGGGATTAGCTGACACGTGTTTGAGACCCGCAGGCGATCGGTTTGGTGTATATTATTGTACCGATTCGCTGCGGTCTGCGATGCGTGATAGCGCAATTTCAATTGTTGCGTTCTCTCAAACCGTATCCGCGCGATCTCCGAACTCGCGAGAGTTATCCTGTCAAGAGCTACCATAAAGTTCAGAAGCTGTTATCAAGCCTCATCACGATCGCCAATGCACGAGCGAAATCACTTTTCTGAGGAAGAGTATATCGAGATTCGGATGGTGCGTGACGGCGATCTGAGTTGTCGCGGTGTTTGGGGGGAGATCGCTGCGGTCACGCACCCTACCGTTACTACCGTTTTGAGCAGCGGCTCATTGTGACCCATCCCCGTCGAGTCTGCTTAAGAAAAAACGCTTCCGAGCGAGCAGTCGTCTCAGATTAGTCGAGAAATGCCTGTGCAGTAGCTTCGTCGCATCTGCCACCCAGACCGCTGACAATTGTGCAGGTATTGGTCATCAGCATACCTGTATAAGTCGCTGCGGGCGTACCAGCTTCTCCTAAGCTGTCGGCGTAAAGAGGCTCTTCTGAAATGCCAATATCTGTTTCCCTCGAAACCGCTTCAATCAGTCGAGGGTTGCTAGTTGACTCGATAAAAACAGTTGGCACGCTGCGGTCTTCAACAATCTCGATCAGTTCTCTTAAGTCGGCGGCTGACGGACGAGCCTCAGTACTAAAGCTTTCCAAAGCAGCCTCAATGCGAATGCCATAAGCCTCGGCATAGTAGCCCAGTGCATCGTGGGTCGTCACGAGTACTCGCTGGGATTCGGGAACCGTCTCTACCTGTTGCTCGATCCAAGTATCGAGCTGAGTGAGTTGAGCGATTAGGGTCTGTGCATTGGCTTGGTAAAGGTCGGCATTGTCAGGAAAAGCTTCACTGAGCTGCGTTTGGATGATACGTACCATTGCAATGCCATTTTCTGCATCGTGCCAGACATGGGGGTCAGGTTCACTATCTTCTTCACCATGCTCGTCATGGTCGCCATGGTCATGGTCGTCGTGGTCGCCATGGTCATGGTCGTCATGGTCGTCGTGGTCATGGTCGTCGTGGTCGCCATGGTCATGGTCATCACGATCGTGGTAGCCACGACGACCACGATCGTGAGCTGCCCCTAAAAGCGGCTCGGTAACGGCGGCTTCTGCAACGGCAATTTGAGGTATGTCTCTATCTATCGCCTCAACCATTCGAATAATGCCTGGTTCGAACCCGTAGCCCCCGTACAGAATCAGATCGGCGGCTTCAATGGCCCGCCTGTCGGCAGGGGTGGCGTTGTAGATGTGGGGATCTTCACCAGCTTCTATAAGGCAGGTTACTTCCAGGGTGTCTCGAGCGATTTGCTCGGTGAGATCGCACAGTACGCTATAGCTGGCCACCACTTGAGGACTGGCTTGGCTGTGGGCTGCCCGATTGCCTAGAAGCAGTGTGGATGCTCCGCCGAGGACAGCAAGGGCAGTGAATAGGCAAAAAGAACGTTTCATGGGCGATCGTTTCACAGACAGATAAGAGTGGGGTTGTGATAATGATAATCATCATCACACAGTTTGCTAGTATAAATCTAGTCGTTGACGGGCTAAACGGCTAGATTTTGGGATTGTTTAACCTGTACTGCCATGACCAAAAAGAGCGATCGCGGTGTAGCACTTTTCATTTCCATACTGATCCACAGTTTGTTAGCCCTCTTCCCATTGCAAGAAAAGCCTCGCCCTTCGGCGGTATCCTCAAGCCCAAGCCCAATAAGCTCAATTTCTCTAGTTGACGCAAGCGAGCTGCCAACGCTGCGGGCATCAGAGTCTCAGCCTACACCAGCAGTCCCGCTCTCACCGCCAGTAGCTATACCAGCAGACCCACCAGCAGACTTGACACCAGATGCCCCGATGGCCAAGACAAGCGATCGCCCGCTCGATGAGCCTGTGTCCGAGGCAGCTCCCTATGCAGACTTGACACCAGATGCCCCGATGGCCAAGACAAGCGATCGCCCGCTCGATG
>NZ_JADEXN010000207.1 GCF_015207075.1 Zarconia navalis LEGE 11467 | reverse complement strand
CAATGGGGGAAATTTCTCCCTAGAGACAATTCACGCTGCCATTTGCGCCTACGATCGGGCGATGGAATACTTTACGGGGGAATCATCTCCATCTACCGAAACAACAACAGCGATCGCGGTGGAGTTGGGAAACCTATACTGGATGCTGTCGCGCGGGTTTGCCGAACCGGAGGAAAAATGCCGCTATTTAAAGCAAAGCCTGGAATTCCATCGATCGGTTCTCGTACAAATCAAGCCGCCACACCCCCTTTGGATGCCAGTACAGAATCACCTTGGGGGGCTGTATGCAGATTTGGCACGCTACGAAGATGCCGCAGAGAACTTACACCAATCGGCGATCGCGTTTGAGGAAGTCCTGCGCCTAAAGAATGGCGATGGAGATTCCCTTCAATATGCCACCACCCAAAATAGCCTAGGCACCACTTACTGGAGTTTGGCGCAACATCGAGAACCGGTGCGGTACTTACAACAAGCGATCGCAGCCTACTGCCAAGCACTGGAAATCTATACTCCCCAACAAAATAATCCCCAAAAAAACGCGATCGACTACGCCATGGTGCTCAATAACCTCGGCACTGCATACTGGACGCTATCGAGACACGATCGCACGTTTGAAAACTTGCTGCTGGCGGTGGATGCCTATTGCAAAGCGCTAAAACACCGCACCCGAGAAACCCTACCCGTTGGCTGTGCGGCAACGCAAAATAATTTGGCAACGGCGTACTGGCATCTAGCGCAGAGGTTTGAAGCGGAGTCGGAGCAAGCGATCGAATATTTGCAACAGGCGATCGCTGCCTACGAAACTGCCGTTACCGTAGCGGAGTCTGTGGGAGATCGAGCTTTGCCGTTCGATCTATTGGCCGCATACAATAACCTGGGACTCGCTCGCTATCAATGGGTAACGCATCCCCATTTCGATGGGACTGCCGAGTCTCGCCAAAACCATCTCGAAGCGGCTTTACAGCACCACTTGCTGGCATTAGCAGGCTGGAAACAACAACCGGAACGCTACAAAACAGCCTTGGATTTTGTCGTGCGAACGATTCGCGCTTTTTACAACGATGGAGATATTCAGACGCAAAATTTAGCGTTTTCACAACTTCCGAGTGATGTGTTGCCCGAAGTGATGAAGGGACTGTGGTATTAGACACCTAGGGAAAAAAGGGAATGGAAATTCACGATCGTGCTGCGTACAAGCGACGTACTTGGCTAAAACATAATGCGATCGAAAAATCCCGACTCGTATCGAAAGCCGGGATGAACGTCGAGCAACGTAGTTAATCGCTTCCCCTAACTGAGAACCAATACCAACACCAGCAAAGCCAGGAACCCGAAACCCACCAGAGTGGCGCGATAGGTATCCGCCTCGCTCAGACTCTGGGCTTCCATGCGCCCTTTGAGAGCGTGCCAAATGTGACCGGCTAGGAACGCAAATCCCAAGCCAAACTGGATTCCGGCAATGATACCGCGATCGAAACCGTATAAATCTGCGGGAAATACCGTGGTGTTGTAAGCAACGAAATATCCCGACACCAGACCCATCCAGCCCAATCCCGCCAGGCTGTAGGAGAGAATGGCATCACCGTTGTAGGGTAACTGAGTGCCCAAACCAAAGGGGGCTTTGACGATATGCCAAATACCGCCAGCAATGCAGATAAATCCGATCCACAGATGACCGCCAACGACATCTTCTAAATTATTAACGCTCGCCATCCCCAAAGGATTCCAAACACCGTGGTTGAGACCGAAAATATAGCCGAAAATCGTCACCGGGTTGGTGGTGGGTTCGGTAATCAGTCGGACATCGTGAATCGCCCCATCGTAAAGACCGCCCCAAGTGGTGGCTTTACCCACAAACAACAGTGCGGCCGCCCCGAGAAATAGCAGGTGATGGCCTAAAATCAAGCCCAGTTGTTTTTTATCCGTCCATTCGTAGTGAAATTTTTTCACCCATCCTCGACCGTCTTTCAAGTTGGCCGGCCCTCGGAAAACGTGGAACAATCCTCCGGCCCCCAAAGCTGCCGATGCCGCTAAGTGCAGCATCCCAACGACGAAATAGGGGTACGAATCGACAACAACTCCCCCAGCCCCCACGCCCCAACCTAATGCTGCTAAGTGGGGGAGGACGGTTAAATTTTGCTCGCCGAGGGAGAGACCTGGGTCGATTCGACTCACTTCCGATAGAGTAATCGCCCCGGCCCAAAACATCATCAATCCGGCGTGGGCAATATGAGCGCCTAACAGTTGACCGGATAGGTTGGTTAAGCGGGCATTTCCCGACAGCCAACTTAAATCTGGTTCGATGCGGGCGCTTTCGCTGGCAATAGTCATACTTGAATACCTCTTTCGTTTAGATACAGCCTTGAAAGAAGCTCCACGCAGGTGGTAGCCTGCATGAAGCACATTGGTGATAAATCCAATTGGCGCGATCGCCGGTTGTCTTTTATTTAGCTCGAGAAACCGCGCTAACAGCGCGGTAACGTTTTATCGGTTTCTGTCTCAAAGCAACGGCGATCGCAATTCTCATTCCGCCGCACCGGCTGCTGCTGCTTCCCCAGAAGCTTGAGCGGGTGCGGATTTTTTTGTTGAAGCCATCGGGGCGGCTTGAGCCATTCCCGCATTCTCCAGGGCTTTTTCGATCTGACGGAAGTCAAAGCCCATAGCGCGCAAAGCGTGCCACAGATGACCTTGCAAGAAGAAAAAGGCAAGGAAGAAATGAGCGTTCGCCAGCCACGCGCGGGACGTGTGTGCCCCCATTGGCAAGTCAACGGTGTCGGCAAAATAGGGAGAAACTCCCAGTTTGACTTCGAGCACCGGGCCGTAGAATTCTACGGGATAGGCAAGGGTATTGACTGCGCAGAAGTATGCAGCCGTGAATCCAGCCAGGGCAATTCCCGCCAGAGAGTAGGATAAAATCGCCTCGCCGGAGAAAATCAGCAGTTTCTTCGCCCAGTCGAAGGGTTCTTTGATGATGTGCCAAATGCCGCCGCCGACGAGCATCAGCCCGACGAAGATATGACCGCCCACTAAGTCTTCGAGATTATCCACCGAGGCAAAATGGGTCTGGTAGCCGTAGATAACGAAGGGGTCGAGGGTCGGTGCGGTGACGAGGCGAACGTCGCCAATGGCAGAGTCGTACAATCCGCCCCAAAACATCGCTTTACCCACCAGAAGCAGTGCCCCAAATCCCAGGAACAGCAGGTGGTGTCCCAAAATTAGTCCCAACTGTTGGGGATCGTCCCAATCGAAGTGGAACTTGCGAGCGCGACCGGAAGCTTCGCTCAAGTCGGCTTTAGCCTTGAAGGAGTGGAACAGCGCCCCCGCACCGAGAACGGCAGAGGAAATCAGATGAACGGCCCCGACGACGAAGTAGGGATAGGTATCCACCACTTCTCCGCCAGAACCCACACCCAATCCCAAAGTAGCCAGGTGAGGTAGCAAGATTAGCCCCTGCTCTCCCATGGGAACTGCGGTATCGTATTGAGATAGCTCGAATAAGGTAAACGCCCCCGCCCAGAAGACGATGAGTGCAGCTTGGGCGACGTGAGCGGCAATAAATTTTCCCGATAGGTTGGCAAAACGGGCATTCCCAGCCCACCAATCGTATTTGACTTTAGGATTACCATAGCTCTGCATTCTGCATAAATCTCCTCAATTTGTTTGTTAGTAACAACTCTCAAGAAAAGGCGATCGAAGTCCGTGTATTTTAGGCACATCGTCGTTGGAAGTAGATCGCGAGTGTTGCCAAACGATTTGCCTGCAGCCTCATAATTGTAGGCAAATCCTGTTACCTGTACCCCAGAAATTGGGTCAGTTCACTCGGCGCGATCGCCAATACCTAAGTATTCTCAGGTATCATGCACACTTTAGCAGCTTATTAGTAATAGTTCTTAATAAATAATGAAACTATTTCTCAATAACGGCACTTAGAGCCTTCAAAACCTCGATCGAGAAGACTGACATGACTAATTCCGAGTTTTCCGGCCAATTATCGTCCGGTGGCGGGGGTCGCTTGCAACTGTCGCTTGCACCTCGAAACCCGCATCAGCCATCGCTGCTTCCACATCAAAGGTATAGTAGTCGTCACTCCAGGGTTCTGTACTTTTCATCAGGACGAACAACGCCGGGGGGAGATTTTGGATGACTGGGGATTTGGGGTTATTATCGACAATCGCGATCGTTCCCCCCGGACGCAAAATTCGCAAGACCTCCTGAAAAATCTCGCCGGTGGCGCGGCGGGGCAATTCGTGAATAACAAATTGAAGGGTAACGACATCGAAAGAATTATCGGCAAAATCCGTCTCCTCGGCTTTGCCATGTTTCCACTGGGCAATTTTCCCATTCTCGTCCCGTTTCTGGGCCACTGCGAGCATATAGGGAGATAAATCTAACCCCACCGTCCGGACGGGGAGGGTTTGAGTGCTGGAATAGTAGCGATGCAAAGCGAGGGTGGAGATGCCCACAGAACAGCCGATATCGAGGATATCGCGGGCAGGGGTTGTATGGTGCTTCGCCAGCACTTGGTGAAAACTCGATCGCAGTTTTTCCTGTGCCGCCTCCCAAGTTAGTTCTTCTTTGGGCCACACCCGCAGCGCCATGGACTTTGTTGCCGACTCCGCCTCAAATGCCGCTTTCCAGCACAAATTTCCATCATCGTAGGCGTGGAAGGGGACGCGATAGTAGTCGGGATAGGCAATTTGGGGGTTGGCGATTTTGTCGTAGGTATTTTTGACCCCCGAGGCTTCTAGTTCTTGGCAGGTTTGCCGCCAGGGAATTCCATTTTTTTCCGCCGTCTTAATCAGAACTTGTCGGGCCTGATGTTTCATCACGCCGTATATCGGCTTTGTCCCGATCAGTAGGTTGACGAATCGGGAAAGGGGGTCAACGCCAGCCCAGTTGGGTTTGGTTCGATCGTTCATCGGTGTCTCTGGCAATACTTCAACGTCGCCAGTGTATCAGGACGTAAGCATTCAGGCTGGTTGACTGACAAAACTTATGGGGTAGCGCAGTGGGGGGTTTGTACGGTGAATTCTAGGCGATTGCTTCGCTGGGAATGTTGCTTGCGTGATGCCATAACCGGGTCTCGATCGCGATGTACCACCGCCGAGAAGAAGTGAAAAAGTCTTCGCCAACCCCCTTGCACCTCACGTAACGTCAGGTTCTAGGATGAATTTGTCAACCGCATTTTTGGCTCGACGAGCAGAGGCGATCGTGTCTAACTTGATGAGAATTGGCGAACTCGCCCAACAAACGGGACTTTCCATTCGCACGTTGCACTACTACGACGAAATTAATTTACTTTCTCCCCAGCATCGAACCTCAGCCGGACATCGATTGTATGGAGAAGCCGAAATTGCCCGATTGCAGCAAATCTTATCTTTGCGGCAGCTTGGCTTTTCCCTCGATGAGATTCGCGAGTGTTTGGAAAGCCCGGAATTTTCCCTACCGAAAGTAATCGACTTGCATCGCCATCGCCTTCGAGAACAAATGGCATTATCGCGGACGTTACTCGATCGCCTCAATGGCATCGCCACAGAACTCGAAACCAGTCAATCCGTTGCCGTCGAACGTTTAATTCAAACCATGGAGACTATTTCAATGACTCAACAGTATTTCACCCCCGAACAGGAAAAAGTTGTCGAAGCGCGATTTCGCGAAGAAGAAGGAAAATGGCAAGATTTACTCGATCGAGCGCGTTCTGAAATGGAAAAAGGCTCAGACCTCACCAGCCTTTCCGCACGCCGATTAGCCCGAAGTTGGCGGCAAGCCATGAAATCTCTAATTTGTGGCGACGCGCAGATTTACAAATCCCTCATCGGTATGTATCAGCAAGCCGGCCCCGAAGCCGCCAGTTGGGGCACTCTGGATACCGCGACGTTTGAATACATCCTCAAAGCGGTGTCCTTTCTCTCCCTTGCAGAAGAGATGGATATGGTCATCCCGACTGCCCAGATTTTCACCCCCCAAACCCAGGAAGTCATTCAATTGGGACAAGATACCCTTCGCCAGCTCGATATTGGGGTATTCGGCACGGAAGGTTTGCTACTGGGATTGTTGGTACAGGGCAAAAGCATTGCCGCGCGAGTGCTGGTGGAAGCAGGGGCAAACTTAGAAGCCGCCAAAGAGGCGATCGTCCAAATCCTCGCATCTCATCCCACACCCCCAGTCGATCCATCTTCCGATCGCTTGCCCTACGCCCCCAGAACCAAGCGAGTGATTGAGTTAGCCCTCGATCGAGCCGAACGGGGCGATCGCACCGGGATCGTTCCCGAAGATTTGCTACTGGCCATTTTGGACGAAGCCGCAGAAGGTGGGGGTGGTGTGGCAACCCATATCTTGCAAGAGGAGTTTGGCATCAATTTACCGAACCTCCAGCAACAGCTAAGATCGGCAAGGTCACAGTAACCGTTTCTTCACTGGCTGCGGTGTCTGCTGACTTCATCTAGCAGTCCAGTCATCTATCGAATGTAATATGGTATCTCTGTCTCAACAAAGCCTTAGCCTCGATCGCGCCGCTTTTATCGACGTACTGGCCAATACGGAAAATTTACTCGTTATCCAAGACCTCGATGGCGTTTGCATGGGGTTAGTTAAAGACCCCCTCGATCGCACCATCGATCGGGCGTACGTGGAAGCCGTCAGCGCCTTCGAGGGTCATTTCTTCGTCCTCACCAATGGCGAACATATCGGCAAGCGAGGGGTGAATGGGATTATCGATCGGGCTTATCCCGGTGTGGATGCGGCTGAGAAACAACTCTATTTACCCGGACTGGCGGCTGGGGGCGTGCAATGGCAAAATCGCGATGGCCAGGTGTCCCATCCGGGAGTTAGCGACGGGGAGTTAGCATTTCTCAAAGAGGTTCCCCAACGGATTGCAACGGAACTGCGAGAGTTTTTTGCCACCCATTCCCACGATATTTCCCCAACAGAACTCGATCGCGGCATCGAATCTTCCGTTCTCGATAACGTCGCCTCGCCGACGGCAAATCTGAATACTCTCTACGAGATGCTGTCGGAAACCGATAACCTATCGCTGTACCCAGAACTTCAGCGACGGACGGAAGCCTTAATGGATAGTTTGCTGCAAGAAGCCAGCCAACAAGGCATGGAAGACTCCTTTTTCGTCCACTACGCCCCCAATTTGGGCAGAGATAGCAGCGATCTCGAAATTGTTTGGTTTGCCGACGATCGCTCTTCGGGAACCACGGACTTTCAGTTTATGCTGCGCGGGGCGATTAAAGAGGCGGGGGTGCTGGCATTGCTCAATCGCTACTACTATCAGCGCACGGGGAAATATCCCCTCGGGGAGGATTTTAGCGCCCGCCAAGCCCCGAAATCGGAAGCGGATTTATTAACTTTAGTCGATCGACATTGCGATCGGGCATTAATGCCCACCATCATCGGTGTGGGGGATACCGTCACCAGTCAAATCGTCGAAACCCCAGACGGGCCACAAGCCAAACGGGGGGGAAGCGATCGCAATTTCTTGCAACTGATTCAAGCGATCGGTCGTATTTTCGATCGCGAGAATGTCACCGTCTACATCGATAGTAGCGGGGGCGAACTGAAAAACCGCAAACCCATTCCCTTGGCCCAAGTCGATGGCAAACTCGTGGCGACGGAAGGACCGGGGGACCCGAAAGATACCGACGATCCCCTCACCCTTAATCTGGTCTTCCCCGACGGATACCGGAAATATTGCGAAGCCTTCCAAACGGCGGCAAAACGGCGGCAAAACGGCGGGTAATGGAAAGGTGAATTCTCTTAAGAATCGAAGATTCGATCGGGTCTGGGATTGCAATCCCAGACCCATTCCCTTATTACTCCCCTCTCACCGAGGGGTTGGGGGTGGGTTCCGAAGCGCACAGTACCGTAGGGGTCAACGGCCGTTGACCCCTACAAGATTTAGAAAGACTCAACCCGAATCTCAATCGTCCTAACGGCTATGCGCGCGATCTATATTGATGCCCTATTGATGGGATTTGAGATCCGCCAACATCTGCCGCAATCCCGATCTCCAATGAGGCGGCGGCGCGCCCAAAACGGCGGCAATTTTTTGGGTGGCGAGGACAGAATAAGCCGGACGTTTCGTGGGGGTGGGATATTCGGCGGTGGTGATGGGCAACACCCGATCGATTTTCAAGGGAAATCCGAGGGATTTTGCCTCTTCAAAAATGGCCACGGCGAAATCGTACCAACTCGCCGCGCCGCTATTGGTGAAGTGGTAGGTTCCCGACAGATCCCGATGCTGCGCGACGAGTCCGGCAATGGCGCGGGCGATATCTCCCGTCCAACTAGGGGTGCCGATTTGGTCGGCCACCACCCGCAGTTCCGGGCGATCGG
>NZ_JADEXN010000005.1 GCF_015207075.1 Zarconia navalis LEGE 11467 | reverse complement strand
GCTGCGGGTTTGAGTTCCGATTTGCTCGAACGGGCGGCAGACGTACAAATTAAGGAAGGACGCAAACTGATTTTAGTGCCGCGCGAAACTCCTTTGAGCTTGATTCACCTGCGAAATTTAACGGCATTGGCAGAAGCTGGCGTGCGAATTGTTCCGGCGATTCCCGCTTGGTACCACAACCCACAGTCGATCGAAGATTTAGTTGATTTTGTGGTGGCGCGAGCGTTAGATGGGTTCGATATCGATTGCGTTCCTCTGACTCGATGGAAGGAAGACACTGCGATCGCCCAAGAGTGAAAAAAAGTAATGCACGATCGACGCTCGTTTGTCAATCGTTTATCTCCCCGCGTCCCTATTCTTTCCATCTCCCCGTAAGCTTGAGAAGTTATACCGACCGAAAAAATAACAAACCCGATCGCAAACGATCGGCTTGCTATCGTAGGTAATGTAGTTTGCATCAATTCCCAACGCGATCGTGCTCCTAAAACTTCTCTCGCAATTTTTAGCTCCCAATTCCGATGGGAGCAACCCATCCCACTCCTGCTCGGTTCTCGACCTGGATACTTCGATCGATCGATCGCCACCCATTTGCGCCGAAGCTCTTTGCGAACTGCTTGACTGGACTGGCAATGCCTCGAGAGACGATCGACTTTCTGCCGAAGGTCTAGAGGAAATTTTGCGGTATATTGACAACGGATAGACGGCGATCGAACTCTCAGCATATGCCAAAAAAGCAAAAATTTCCCCACTTGCTCGGTTCTAAGTGGACTGCCCGAGAGAAAACTTGGGGCTGGCGACATTTTCAAGTCGTCAATCGGCAAGATCGAGGGGCATGGGTCTTTGCAGAAATGGTTGCTTCTTGCGATCCAAACGTCCGCTTTTGGCTCAATGCCAAGCTTCTTAAAGATCGTTCTCAATGGAATGCGGGTTGGAAATCTCTAAAAGAGTCCGAAGAAACTGAAGAAACCGAGCCATTCGAGGTTGAGCCTTAATGGGGGGCGATCGAGGAAAAAGATAGAATAGGCGATCGTATTGGTTGTCAGTCTGCTTCCCGTCATGACGAACCACTGCCTGTAGATAGAAATGTCGGCTTCGGCTTTAAATTTTGCCGTCAAAGCGCTGGTACCAGATAATATATCCCGATACGGTCGCGACCAGAGCAATACCGCCTCCCACCCAACCCAGCATGGGATCGTAACCGCTACGGCTGAGGGTTTCTATCCAGACATGGGTGCGATCGGAATCAACCACCCAATTGGCAACGAGGGGAAAGAGATACATCAACGCTGCACCCACGACCAGCCATCCGACCATTGAGGTCAGAAGAAAGATTGTTTTGGCTTTAGATTGGCTGCCCATGTGCGATCGCGGTAAAGAACTACTGTTGAGGTTAGCACGGGTTATAGGTGATTCAGCGCAAATATCGCTAAAACCATGCGTAACGACGGATTGTGACGTTATTAGGCGATCGTCAGACTTACGCCTACACGCTATATATAGTTTATGTAGTTGCTGTGGTGTGCTTTGTGCCTCAACGCACCCTACAAATAGAAAGCTTTGCGAAAGCCCTCGATCGTACTCTTTCGTGCCGATCCGACAGATCGCCACAGAGCGATTAGATCCCGAAAAAGAAAAAACCCCTTATTTTGAAGAAATAGGAGTTTTTCTAAAGAGCGATGGGACAGATGAGTTTAGTTCGAGACTTCAGACAGTTCGATCGTTCGTCCTTGTAAATCTTTGATTAAAAAGTTCAATGGTTTGTCGCGGCGAATTTTGTACTTCGTGCCTTGGATTTGCGCCCGCATCAAGACTTCTTCGAGGCATTCGCGATCGAAACAAACATGGCGGTGGCGATTGTTGCTACCCAGACTCGCCCCAGAAATAATATGAAGTTGAGTATTCTTTTTGAGCTGATACCAAAGTCCTTCGGGAATATCGTTAGCTCTGGGGGCTGTCGCGCTCAAATCGGCCGACATATAGAGTGGGTCGATTCCCGAGGTCCCCAGGGTTTGCTCGTAATTGTAATAATAATGTAGGGGAACATCAGCGGCCGGGAGTTCAAACAACCCTTCATACAACTGCTGCGCGGTTTCCAAATCCGAGACCATCATCGTATAGACTTTGGGGGCGCTGGTTAAGAACATCCACATCGCCACGCCGTAAGCGGCCAGCAGCATCACCATAATCCCCTGGGTGGAGAATAAGGCATCGAGGGGTAATGCCGCTAAATACGGACTCGGACTCGGAAGATCGATTGCTGCTAAAATCATGAACTTATAAGCGTCTTCTGTTTTACAGGTCAGGACTTTGTCGGTTGCTCTTAACTTTAATTGTATCAAGTTGTTTTCAGGCTTGGAGACAGTAAGTCCCGAAACCCATGCTGCCAGAGACTTTTCAGGAACGTTACGATCTCCTCAAACAAAAGTTGACCCAATTATCCACATCTCTAGATGCCGGAGAAATCGCGGGTGGGGAACTCAGCGCAGAGATTGCCCGGCTTCAAAGTTTTTTCAACCAACAAGTCCTATCATTGCCGTTTTCTCAACTCACGGCGACCGACTTTGCTCGAACCAAGTCCTACAACACGGAGTTACACAAACAACTGCGACTGCTGGCAACCGATGCAATGTTTCTGGGATCGGCCAAGCAGGCGGTCACGGTCGAACGGCGAAAAGGGCAGTTACACGATCGGCTCGCGACTCTGGTACGCTACTGTGATGTGGTATTGAACTCTTCTCCCGAATAAGCGAGCGTGCCGATGGCGGTTTGCCTGCAAATGCACCAGATCGATCGTGGAGGAGGGTACAATTTCCAAGTCTTTTCACTCGTTGGGGTAAGGAGCTGAAAATCTGTGAGATGTCCCAAAGATAATAATTCAACCCTGATCGATCGCACCCTAGATGGGGGTCTTGCGGTCCAATACTGCCCCAGTACGGAGGGTCAGTGGATTCGTGACCAAGAGTATCGAGCTTGGCTGGAAAACCAAAACGCAGAACCTGACGCAACGTTGGTGGCACAACGGTTGACCTCTTTAGAATTCGATCCGGCGGCGGAAGACCTCAAAGCGGCATTATGTCCGGAGTGCGGTCATTATCTCACCCGCGCCAAGGTGATGACTCGGAAGTCATTTTTCGTCGAACGCTGCGGCAAGTGCGGCGGAATTTGGTGCGATCGAGGAGAATGGGAAGCTCTACAAATGTTGGGATTGCATACTCGACTCGACGAACTCTTTTCTGGGGAATGGCAGACCCTCGTCCGGGAACGGCAACAAAGCGATCGGCAACGGGAAGCCACGATCGATAAACTTGGAAGCGATCTGGCCGGACGTATTTTTGACTTGGCTGAAGCGCTCAAAGCCCACCCAAATGGGGATTTTGGAGTTGCTTACTTAATGCAGCAATTTAATAAGGCTGAATAGTTAACGGTTCGTAGTTAATGGTTGCACGAGAAAACCCAGACCATCCACAAAATCCAACGGATCTGCTCTTTGATATCGATAATTTGCGGATTACCTATCCCGGTACAACCGATCGGGCGGTGGATGGGGTATCCTTGACGCTACAACCGGGAGAACGACTGGGATTGGTGGGAGAGTCCGGTTGTGGTAAATCGACCTTGGGACGGGCGGCGATGCGATTGCTGCCCGAATCTACACAAATTGAAGGGCGAGTGAGGTTTCAAGGGCAATCGGTTTTTGACTTGAACCCCACCCAGTTGCGAAAATTCCGGGGGGAGGCGGTGGCGCTGATTTTCCAAGATCCGATGACGCGCCTCGATCCGTTGATGACCATTGGGGAACATTGCATCGAAACCCTGCAAGCGCACCAACCCCAACTGACGCGGAAACAAGCCAAGCAAAAAGCGATCGAAACGTTAGAGGGGGTGAATATTCCCGCAAATCGCTGGTCGCAGTATCCCCACGAGTTTAGCGGTGGAATGCGGCAACGAGTGGCGATCGCCCTAGCGTTACTTGTCGAACCGAAATTGATTGTCGCTGACGAACCGACGACGAGTTTGGATGTGACGGTATCGGCGCAAATTTTGCAGGAGTTGACGCGGCTGTGTCGCGATCGGGATTTGGCCCTGTTGCTGGTGTCCCACGATTTGGCGATGGTGGGGGAATATTGCGATCGAATTGCGGTGATGTACGCCGGAAAAGTGGTGGAAACCGGACCGGTGGCAACAGTACTGAAACATCCCCAACACGAGTACACCCGATCGCTGCTGGAGGCGGCATTGCACCTACAAGCAGCTAGCGAGAATGTAAAGCCACAGAATGTAAAGCCACAACCATCGCCAACTTCTGCACCGTTGCTGCGAACGATCGACTTGCAACAGCACTACACCATCGAGTCAAACCCGATCGAACGCCTATTCTCCCAGGAAGATCGCGCGATTCGGGCAGTGGATGGGGTGACGCTAGAACTTTACCCCGGCGAAACCTTGGGATTGGTGGGAGAGTCGGGGTGCGGCAAAAGTACCCTCTCCCGAACGATTCTACAGCTCGTGCGCCCGACCGGGGGAAGCGTAGAGTTTATGGGAGAAGAATTGACGGGGCGATCGCGCCGCGAGATAAACGGCAAACGTCGGCAAATGCAGATGGTATTTCAAGATCCCCATGCCTGTTTGAATCCGATGATGACGGTGGGCGGGAATATTGCCGATCCCCTTTTCATCCATAACTTGGCAACGGCGAAGGAGGCTAAAGCCCAAGTCGAACAAATGCTCGATCGGGTCGGATTGGTTCCGACCTCCGATTTTTACGATCGCTACCCGTCTCAACTATCCGGGGGACAGCAACAGCGAGTGGCGATCGCCCGATCTCTGATTACTCGTCCCCAGCTCGTGATTTGCGACGAACCGGTCAGTATGCTCGATGCCAACGTGCAAACCCAAATTCTCGAACTGATGTTGCAATTGAAGCAAGAGTTTAACCTCACCTATTTATTTATTACTCACGATTTGTGGGTGGCTCGTTTTTTCTGCGATCGAATTGCGGTGATGAATCGAGGAAAAATTGTGGAGATGGGTAACACGTTCGATCTGTTTAATGCTCCCCAGAATTCTTACACTCAAATTCTTTTACAAGCAGCACCTGTGCTCGAAGGGCTTTAGGTTCGTTAGTACAAGCGAGATCGGTCCTCAGCTACGAGCTAATCAGCCAGACGGGCAAATATCTCTCAAACCTCCCCAACCCTCGTTTTAGTCTTTTTAGGAGAACTTCTAAAGTCTTCCCTACTAGGGTTTAATGAAGACGGGAGTCAGCAATATCCCGAATCAACGAGACTTTTGAGCCGAGGTAGTTATTCAAAGCACAAACTTCTTCCCCGCTGAGCAAAATATTGCGATCGACGTGCTGCAAGAGTCGCTTGACCAACATTGGGTCAGAGAGGTTCAATAGGTCGCGAGGAGATGTTGCTTCGACAGCAGCCCACATCAATCGCAATATAGAAGAGCTAATTGGCATTGAGAAAAATCCTCCACCATTTAATGGGTGATTATGAGATTTGCTTTGGACTGAGTTTTTCTTTAGATTTGCTTAACAATCTATCACAGTCTTGAGATTGTCTTTAGATTTGCTTAACTAATCTCAATATTTTGATACACTGCAATAGAAGCCACCGTGCAGTCCCTCGGAATGAAGTTTGTCACACAAGCTTCAAACGCAATACAAAATCGTTCGTCGATCGAGCGATCGCATTGCCCCTGCCAGGAGAGGACCGCAATGGCTGAGTTCCCTCGATTGCCTTTGAGTCATCTCGCTATGAGTGGGTTTGAACCCAGCAAGATCCCGAAACATCGCCTCAGCGAAGTCGTCCCCGAACCCGTCTGCTTCGCCGGTTCGATTCAACCCCATGGCGTTCTCTTAGCGCTAAGCATTCCAGAGCGAGTGGTGGTGCAAGTCAGCGCCAACATTCAGGACTATTTTGACATTTCACCCCAAGATTTACTCGGTCGGCCCCTAAGCGTACTATTGGATGAAACAGAAATTGAAGCGATCGATCGAGAATTGAAGCACGCGGGTCATTTGAACAAGTCATCCGCGCGCATTAACCGAGACCAACAGCACTTTCACATCACGGCGTACCGAACCGCCACCGCGATCGTTCTGGAACTCGAACCCGCATCCATTCAACTAGACGCTCGTCAGATGCACGCGCGGGTAAACCAGGCAATCGCCCAACTACGAAGAGTTCCCGACTTGACTGAATTTCTCCAAACGGCTGCTGCTACAGTTCGCGGCATGACCGAGTTCGATCGAGTCATGGTCTATCAGTTTGACTCCCAAGGCGCTGGAGCGGTGGTGGCCGAAGCCAAGCGGGACGACTTACCGCCCTACCTCGGCTTGCACTATCCAGCAACAGATATTCCAGAACCCATTCGGGAACTGTACCGACGAGGATTGGTGCGCTACATTCCCGACTTAAGCGCACCTTGGGTTGAGTTTATCTCGACGGAGAATTCAATCGCCGTACAACCACTTGACTTGAGTTCGTGCGTGTTGCGCGGGGTTGACCCCTGCTGCGTTGAATACCATCGCAACATGGGAGTTGCTGCAATACTGGTTATCGCCCTAGTTCGGGGCGACACTTTATGGGGACTCATCTCCTGCCATCATCAGACTCCCAAATTTATCGATGGTGACGTTCGCGAAAGTTGCCAAATCTTGGGGCAATTAATCGCTTCGGAGTTGGCGAATAAGGTTAATACCGAAGAACTAGACGAGCTGACGCGGCTGCGATCGCTCTTAACGGAATTCATTCAATCCATTGCCGAAGTTGATGACTTGAAACAAGCGCTGGTTAACCCCGCCCCACGCCTGTTGGATTTGGTGAGTGCCCAAGGTGCTGCTGTTTGTTTAGAGGATGAAATTACCCGAGTCGGTCAAACTCCCTCCCAGGATCGAATTCGAGAGATTGTTGACTGGATTGAGACTCAACCTTCTTTCCCCTCTAGTTTCTCCCTACCGGCTTCTGCTCCAGACAATGTGTTATTCTGCACCGATTCCTTGCCAAAGATTTACCAAGCAGCAGAAGCATTCAAAGACAGTGCTAGCGGTCTGCTCGCGTTACAGATTTCTAAAGTTCGACGCTACACCATCCTCTGGTTTCGTCCAGAAGTTCTGCAAACCGTGAACTGGGCGGGCGATCCAAACACATCCCTCACCGTGGCAGCCGATGGCAGCGTCACCCTTTGTCCCCGTCAATCTTTCGATCGATGGCAGGAAATCGTGCGGTTTACATCATTGCCCTGGAAACACTGCGAACTGGAAAATGCCTTAAATCTGCGCAGTGCGATCGTCGGTATCGTTCTTAAGGGAGCTGATGAGCTAGCCAGAGTCAATCAAGAGTTAGAGCGCAGCAATCGAGAACTTGATTCTTTTGCCTATGCTGCTTCCCACGATCTCAAAGAACCGTTGCGGGGCATTCATAACTACTCGAATCTCTTGCTAAGAGGGTACTCTGAAGTCCTCGACGATGTTGGTCGATCTCGGCTCCGAACCTTGACTCGCCTCACCCGTCGCATGGAAACCCTCATCGACGCGCTACTTAAATTCTCCCGCCTGGGACAAGCCGAACTCAATATTCATCCCACGGATCTAGATCGACTGTTGCATCAAGTGCTCGAAGAGCTATCCATCGGTCGTCCTCATCAGCAAGCCGAGATTCGCATTCCTCGATCGCTCCCCACGGTTCACTGCGATTCGGTCTTGATGCGCGATGTGCTCGTCAATCTACTGAGCAACGCACTCAAATATAACGATAAGTCCCAACGATGGATCGAGATCGGCTATATCGAATCGGAATCAGAAACCGCGCGTCAAGGGCCAGAAGCATCCAAAAATCTACACCCAGAAATTTTCTACGTCCGCGATAATGGTATTGGAATTCGAGAACGGCATCTCGATCGCATCTTTAGCTTGTTTAAGCGGCTACACGAGCAACATCTGTATGGAGGCGGCACTGGAGCGGGATTGACGATCGCCAAAAAGATTATCGAACATCACGGTGGGCGAATTTGGGTAGAATCGACTGACGGTGAAGGTTCGACGTTCTATTTCACTTTGAACTAAAAACCGAGAACTAAAAAAACGAATTTCATTAGATATGCACGGTAGGATAAGCTGTTATCTATTTCAAGTGCGATCGATCGGACATCGCGCTATACCCTACACCCCAAAACCTTTTCCTCAATCTCGATCTTGCCGTTTAAAAGCCGATCCGCTTACCTCGTCTCGTG
The DNA here is from genome assembly GCF_015207075.1 of Zarconia navalis LEGE 11467. Classification (GTDB taxonomy): domain Bacteria; phylum Cyanobacteriota; class Cyanobacteriia; order Cyanobacteriales; family Geitlerinemataceae; genus Zarconia; species Zarconia navalis. Next base: position 22,315 of record NZ_JADEXN010000005.1, on the reverse strand, counting down.
CCCAGGACGCAACGCTTACATCCTTGTCAAAGCTGCTATCTTCGCCAGTTTCTCTTGCTCGAGATTCTGAAGCTCCTCCAGATGCAGCCATCCATCTTTAATCAGATTGGCAAAGACGAATAGAAGCACCTGATAGTTGTAATCGTACTTGCCGTCTATTTCATGCCGTTTAGCACTCAAAAAATCGTGTAAAGTCCACAGCTCGTCAAGCTCTGCCATTTCGTTGGTTGTTGCGCGAACCTGTTCGAGCAAAGCCGAAATCTCTCTTTGGTACGCTTTCTCAAATGCCTCTCGAGCGGTCTTTTGCTCCACAGGAGACCAGTTCGCCTCTATATCTTGCATCACCTAGTTAGAAATCTATACTGTTGGTCAATACTTACGGTTGTTCGATCGATTTGAGCGTCTTCACTACAGTGCTTCATAGAAGAGAAGAAAGCGTTCTCCCAGGAGAACGCCTATGTGCAATTACGCTCTGATTATGGATTTTCTCTACATCTCTAGCGAGCTAGGTTTAATAGCTCCTTGGGAGAGGCGAGTAAATCGATCGCAACAAAGAAAATTTTGTCTTGGGGGTCGAGTAAGAACCGCCATGCCATATTCATACCCACACCGGCACCAAACCAGGGCGTTTGCACTGTGCCGGTTACTTTAACTTGAGTGAAGCCATCCTCAGCCGGTTCGCTAACACCGCGTTCGGGTGCGAGCTTCAGGTTTTGGCATTCTTCCCGGAAAAATCGCATGACGGCATCTTTACCGACAACCGGTTTTTGGAAGGGAGGTTGCAGCGCTCCATCGGGGACGAACAGCTGAATGAGCGCGTCAAAATCATTGGCGTTCATGTTGTTCATGTAGCTGAGGATCGTCGAATTGGTGACGCCTTCAATCTGCACTTGGGAACGCTGAGCGATTTCCTGGACGGGAGCAACGGGTTCGGCCACGGGGGTGTAGTCGCCCAACTTGCTCGGATCGTACCCCATTCCCACCACTGCATTGCGCAAGATGGTAATTTGCTGACCGGGATCGACATTGCGAATTTCTTGCAGCACTGCCGAGGCGTTGGCAGAGAGTTTATACCCTTTGGGAATCGGTGCCACAATTCCTTCATCCATCCATTTTCCAAGCTCGTACCAAAACCCGAGCTTGATATTCGGACTCCAGGTGGCGTAAGTACGGCACAGAGGAGTATCTGCTCGGTTTGTGAGGTCGCACATTGCCTGAGACTGCTCTAAGGCAGACATCTGGCGAATGTCATTTAACGTCCCTTCGGCAAGTACCATGCTCGCGGCTCCGGGTGCGGCAATGGTAATTGTTTTACCCATCTCTAGGTACGCAAACCAGATGAGGGCTAGCTGATCTTCGGCACTGAGTTGATTGAACCGAGCGATCGTCGCTGGAACCACATCTGCCGATAAAGTACCGGGAAAGATTCCGCGAGCTGAATCAATTGTAAATGGCATAGGATAGAGTTTTTTTGCAAATGTATAAATGTAAACACAATCTTACTTATCAATAGTTTACAAGGATTTTGTAACAAAAATATTTAATTTAAATATTTTTGTGGGAGCAACCGATGGAAAACAGAGCCCGATCGTTGCTTCATTCTACGATCGGGCGCTTTTGGTGGGACGTTTCCCCGTTGCGTCTCCTAAAGGAGAATTGCTCCAAATTCCGAATTGGGTGGCTACCCCTACTTACCCTATTTGATTTATTAAATTATAATAAGCAATAATAAGTTATGTAAACTAACTGTAATGTTTTTCACAAATTAGTGTTTAGCAATCAAAAATGATAACTCGATCGTTTAATCCCTTGCTAATTGCTGAAGATAGCGATGAAGATTTTGAGGTGCTAGAACTGTTGATGCAGCAGATGAAGGTGCAAAATCCAATTTATCGCTGTACCAATGGGGATAAAGTTCTAGACTTTGTTTATCAAGATGGAGAATGCGGCAGTTCTGTACCGCTCCCCTCGGCGATCCTACTCGACCTGAACTTACCCGGCACTGATGGTCGCGAGGTGCTAGAGCAACTCAAGGGCGATCGAAGCTTCAAGGACATTCCCATCGTTGTCTTCACAACCTCTTCCAATCCCAAAGATATTAAATTCTGCTACCAGAAGGGGGCAAATGGCTACCTCATCAAACCGGTTGATTTAGACGAACTCGAGCGGATCGTTCGAGCGTTTGTCGAGTATTGGCTGCAAGTTAACATTTCTCCCAGGGACGATCGTCGCGGAGATTAAGTAATAACGACGAAATATGTCAATCCCTTGAGATTTCTGTTACAGTTTTTAGCTCTATGGCATCCTTAAGATAAATAAGCTTTCCTCATATCCTTTAATATGTCAAATTACGATGTCAAATATTTGGACTCTCTTAATTACGGATGACTGTCAGGAGGATCGAGAGGTTTACCGGGAATATCTTTCTGGCGACCCCAACCGGTCTTACCAGTTTATCGAAGCCGGATCGGCCCAGGCTGGATTGGAACTGTGTCAGAGACAGCATTGCGATGCCATTTTGCTAGACTTCCGCTTGCCAGATATGACCGGACTGGAGTTCTTAGACGAACTCAAACAGCAGTCGAATACCTCCCTTCCCGTCATTATGCTCACCGGACAGGGTGACGAACGGGTGGCGGTTCAGGCAATGAAGCAAGGGGTGCGAGATTACCTCGTCAAGCAAGATCTAGAACCCGATGTTTTGCAACTGACGGTTCGCAATGCCATCCAACAAGCCCATCGGCAAGCTCGGTTCGGTCGACCACACAAGCAACGGTACTTAACCCCAGAGGTTGCCTTTCGCCTCCATCGCTCACCTGATGAAGATCGCATTTTGCAAACGGCGGTGACAGAAGCGCAAAAACAATTAGAGTGCGATCGGGTGGCGGTATACCAAGTCCTTCCCATTGGGGATGATGAGCCAGGTCGAAAAGCTGTTGTCCCAACTCTAACCAAGCGTTGCGAAACAAGTTGTAGCGACCGCGATCCCGTTGAAAAGTTTTTGTCCTTTTTAACCAAAAATTACCCATCTAGTTTTCAAGAAGAGCAAACCGTCGCGATACCCGGAACAGACGAAGCATCGATTCTGGTTGCAAGCCAAAAAACGTACCTACTCAGTCCCATCCCAATGGAACCATCCGGTTCTGACTCCAGTTGCGATCGAGTTTGGGGTTTGCTCGTGGCTTGCCAGAATTCCAACAAACGGCAGTGGCAGACGGATGAGGCCGTTTTTTTTAAGAGTTTTACCTGTCATTTGGCTATTGCCCTGCAACAATCCCATCGACTGACTCAAGCACTCGCAGCGCTAGAGACGCATAAGCAACTCAACGCCCTCACTTCTCAACTCGTGGCAACGGTCTCTCATGAATATCGCAATCCCTTAGCTGTCATTTTAGCCGCCGCCTCGACCCTGAAATTGCATCGCAACAAGCTACATGAGTCAAAGCAACGGCAGTTCTTGCAAACGATCGAGGAGAAAGCCAGACAAATGACTCAACTGGTAGACCATCTATTGGTACTCGAGACATTTGAAGCGGGTCAGGCAAATTTCGATCCCATGCCTTTCGAGCTGTTGCAATTTATCTCCAGTCTAATTGAAGAACAGCGCCAGACTGTGGGAGATCGTCACGAGTTGATCTTCAAAATCGCGGGTAATACGAAAGGATTCTGGGGCGACGAGCAACTTCTGCGTCTGATTTTGGTAAATTTGCTCTCCAATGCGGTTAAATACTCAACCGATGGTGGCGCGATCGAAGTCCACCTAACGGGGAACGAGACTCACATCACCATCAAGGTAACAGATGAAGGTATCGGTATACCCGCTCGGGAACAATCTCATGTGTTGCAATCCTTCGATCGCGGTAGTAATATCGGCAAGATTCCCGGAACCGGTCTGGGTTTGGCGATCGTGAAAGCTTGTGTAGATCTGCACGGTGGCGACGTCGCTCTGGTAAGCAAAGAAGGGAAAGGCACACAATTCACGGTCTGTTTACCGAAGCGATCGTCACCCGATCTAAGATTTTGATACGCAAAATCACATTGCGGATCGCCTGCTGTCTTATATGAAATCTGGTCGAACAATCACATTTACGGGTGAGGTAAATTCACAGAGCCGACTCTTAAATATAAGTAGGGTAAACTTTACTTAATTTTTCTGTATCAGTAATGACAATCTGAGGAAGTCCCAGCCAAAATGAAGAAGAAGGCTATTTACTTATCGAACAAAATAGCCAAACTTTGTAAGCAAACTGAGGTAAGGTTTATGATGACTCACGATTGGATTGAAGGGTTGTGGACTGTCGCGATCGTCGCAGGATTTAGTGCGGTCTACTGCCCTCTGCTGTGCTGGCTGCTCGCCTCGCGCGCTACCCACGCATAGCGCAGAAATTTATTTGTAATACTCATGAAAAGCCTCACTGCAATCAACAGTGAGGTATCTTTTTAGGAATTGTAGATTTTATAGCAGTTTTAACAATTACCTTGAGTTGACACCACTGGCACAGGGGCACTACCCTACAAAGTTAAAAATTTTTTGAGTCCACTGTTTGTGGGGTCAAGGTTTCTGTAAACCGCTATAAATTTTAGGTTGTATGGCACAAGCGCGATTGGTAAAAACCCTTGAGATTTCAAGCTTGTCGTTTTTGTAGAGGTCTTAACCGTATTGGCGACTCCGATCGATATTCGATTCCCAAGATGGTTTCCACAACTTGCACCCAAATCATCTCAATCCGACGGATCGAGAAAGACTCCGATGCGGCGAAACTTTTGATAGCGCAAGTCTCGGCGCTGTTGATCGGTCATCTCACAGAGGATTTCTAATTCTTCAATCAGAGCGGCTTTCAGAATTTCGGCAGCTTCGACGGGTTGGGAGTGAGCGGCTCCGATCGGCTCTGGCACCAAGAGATCGAGAATACCAAAATTTTTCAAATCCCAGGCGGTAATTTTTAGAGCTTCAGCCGCTTGAGGCGCTTTGGCTGCATCCTTCCATAAAATTGCCGCACAAGCTTCGGGAGTTGCTACCGTATAGACTGCGTGTTCGAGCATCATTAAGCGATCGCCTACACCAATGCCTAAAGCTCCCCCGGAACCCCCTTCACCGATCACCGTACAAATAATCGGCACGTCTAGCCGAAACATCTCCCGCAGATTATAGGCGATCGCTTCTCCCTGTCCTTGATGCTCGGCTTCGAGACCCGCCCAAGCTCCCGGTGTATCGATAAATGTTAAAATCGGCATCCCGAAACGGTTGGCATGTTCCATCAACCGCATCGCCTTGCGATATCCTCCCGGAGAAGCCATGCCGAAGTTTCGGGCAACGTTATCTTTCGTATCCCGACCCTTTTGATGTCCCAGCATCACCACAGGTCGACCGGCAAGAGACCCAACCCCCCCCACCAGTGCCGGATCGTCAGCACCGCCGCGATCGCCGTGAAGTTCGACCCACTCATCGCTAATCGCCTGAATATAATCGAGGGTACTCGGTCGGCGTGGATGGCGAGCAAGTTGCAACCGTTGAGCGGGGGACAAACTGCGAAAAATTTCTTGCCGCAATTGAGCGGCCCGTTCCTCAAGTTGGTGAATTTGCTCGGAAACATCAATCCCATCGCTACTTTCTTGAGCTAAGTTGCGGATTTGCTCGATTCGATTCTCTAACTCCACGAGGGGTTTTTCAAAATCGAGCAGCAGGGGTTGGCGATTTTTCGACTGGGTCATGGTTGGGAAATTGAGGGCAAAATAGGAGATCGCCCAAGCGGTCTTCAACGAATTGATTCCCCACGTCCTGGGTGACAAAAGAGGTGGGGAAGCTTCAAGGTATTGCTACGCTTTTGCAAATGCCAAGAGCGGTCTAAACCCATGTTTGATGGAAACTTCACCAATTTTTTCCATCTTCTCTACAGTGATTTGGTTCCGGCCCCACGAAAAATTCGTGTACCACTTTTCAAACTCCAGCAGCATGGATTCGGCGAAACAAGCAAATAACTGGCGAGCCGGCACGTCCATATTGACGATTTTCATCATCCGCCAATCAATATCGAGTGAATGCTCGACAATTCCTCCGGCGAGAACGTGGACTCCCGAATGCTGAACTTTCGCGTCTAGATTTTTGGGATAGCCACCGTCGATGAGCAAACAAGGTTTTTTGAGGGTCGTCGTATCGATTTGTACGCCTTTAGGCATACTGGCAACCCAAACAACGATATCGGCTTCGGGTAGCGCTTCGTTGAGAGTCATCACTTTGCCTCGTCCCAGGTCTGCTTGCAGGTTTTGCAACCGTTCTCGATCTCGGGCAACCAGAAGCAGTTTGGCGACCGGAGTTCGCTCGGAAAGCCACCGACACACAGCACTGCCAATATCTCCCGTCGCACCGCAGACGGCAACAGTAGCTTTGGACAGATCGATCCCCAGCTTGGGTGCAGCCTGTTCGACTTGACGGCTGATAATATATGCGGTGTGAGTATTCCCTGTCGTAAAACGCTCGAACTCCAGCTTGATATTGCGAATCCTGCCGAGCCGCTGCAAACTAAAATTCTCGAAAATAATGGAAGAGAAACCACCCAACGCCGTGATGTTAATCCCGTGTTTCTGGGCGTAAGCCATTGCGTTTAAGACTTTGCGCGTTGCGGCTTTAACCCGACGGTTGGCTAGCATTTCGGGAAGAAAGCATGATTCAACGTATTTCCCTTGGATTTGCTGACCGGTGACGCTAGTGACGGTCAGTTCGTCCATCACTATGGGAGGAGCGCTGCACCAAAAGTCTAGTCCTTGATTGATATACTCTGGATAACCCAGCTCTTTTGCGACATCGTAGGCATGTTCGAGGCTAGTAGGGTGACCGATAAGACCAAACATAGTTTCAAGATTCAGGGTTTAAGGCTGTCAAATTGGGATCGTGCGGGAAACGGAGGGTTGCATTTCACAACCCCAACTCGACAGGTCAACTAAGCTGCTTTGAGTCCGTAGGCGGACATCCGCATGATATCGCGAGTCGTAAACCCAATATTGCTAAGGGCTTCGCCGTAAGCAATCATGAAGTCTTCGATCAGCTCCTCTTTGGGCATCTCGAGGGTGCGAGCATCTTCGGTCACTTGGTTGAGCATTTTCCAAATGATCGGCAAGTTATCGCGGTTGGCTTGTTCGAGTTCTTCTCTGGATTCTTCAAAGTGCTCTTTGAGCCAAACTTCCCCGAAGTTGAGATGAGTATACTCATCTTTAACAACCCCTTCGGTAATTTTACGAGCAAAGGGATCGGCGACAGGAATATAGATGTTATAAGCGGCGATCGCAAAGCATTCAATAATTAGGGATTGAATGAGCAAGCAGGTCACGACTTTGTTTTCGGCGGCTGCTTTTTGAAAATTACCGTGCAGTTGGGAAAAATACTCGCTGGCGAATTCCATGTCTGGGGTGACACTCAGATTTCGACCGCAAGCTTGGAAGCCTTTTTTGTGTCGGTTTTCCATTTTGGAGAGCTTGATTAGCTCTGCCTGAGAATCGGGTATAAGTTCGCCCAAGCGAATATAATTCTCGTAAGCTTCTTGTTCCCCTTCAATCACAATGGCATTGATGCGGCTGTAAGCGTCTTTGTAAGTTTCGCTTTGATAATCGATGGTTGGAACGGCTTCAAGCTGAGGCATAAGTATAAATCTCCAATCTCCTCATTATTTAAAATTAGGATGGTACTAGACCGAATCTGATGATTTCAAAGTCTAAGAGTTCACAGTGGTATAAAACGCCACCACAACTTCCTTACTTTACAGGTTTTAGTTGGTATTTGACCACATCGGACTGGATGTAATTCCCGAATAATCACAATTTATGCTTCCTGAGTCACTCGATGGAAATCGATCGAGCGACCCCATTGCCTCAAACCGTCAAATTCCGACCTCGGAATCCGAACGCTTCAAAATTCTCCCCAATACCGGCACCGCCATCGCTTTAGCCGGAACCATTCGGGTTTTGCTGTCGCTGGCGATCGTTATCGTGGGTTCATATCCCCAGGCGATGCTGTTTGATGGTCGCGTTCGTGGGAGAGTGGCTCGAAACAGACCGCTTCACGGGTTCGTACCGCGCTCCGCAAACTGATTTTGAACCCTTGCACGGTCTCGCTCTCGACCGAATTTCTGGAGATAGTTGACTCGCCACTGGCGACCTCCATCCTTGTACGATATTTGCTCGAACGGCATTGATTCGCGCGCGTCACCACCAGCCTTAAAAATAAATAGAAAATTTCGATCGCCCATCTAGCAGCAATTTACCCGAGATTGGAAACCAACACGGCTACGCCCACAAACACGACCGCCAAAACGAGTCCGCCAACCATTACGATCGTGACGTTTCGCTTCTGAGTTGGCGTCGCTGGCTCGGCTCGATACATCTTCGGTTCTACGGCAAAGTTATTCAAACGACCGCCATCTTCAGTGGTATAGGGCATCTAAGTTATCCTCTGTTTTGAAAATTTTGAAATAATCTTAACAAAGATGACATTAAATTATGAAAACGATCGCAAACTGTTACCAATCGTCATCATTTTCTCATCCAAGGTATCCGATGAGTTCAGAGAGTTTCGAGATAGTTGAGTAAATCTGCCATGGTCTCGGGACTGGGCTGAAACTGGGGCATGGGAGGGGTTTTGCCACTGGTGACCTGTTCGATGAGACTCGATTGGGATTTGCGCTCCGATATTCTTCGCAGGCTCGGTCCCACATGACCGTCGGCTTGATTGCCATGACATCCAGCACAGTTCATTAAGAAGATAGCATGACCTTGAATCGGATCGCCTTCTAGGGAAAGCACCCGCTTAATATAAGGGTCGTCGGACATTTGACTGTGGGCGATTCCCAAGATCGTCAGGAGAACGGCTAAGAGAATTGCCAATGCTTGCAAGGCTACCCTCTGAATTCGGACATCGAGATCGGGTTCGGTAAACTGGTTATTCAAAGGACTAAAGTTCAACAAACAGATGTAAAATTTGTTTTCCTTTAATATAAAGTAACCTTTACCGAAGAGCCAATAGCGCAAACATCAAGAGAGCTTGGGGAGCTTTGGGGAGTACGGGAGGCTTTGGGGACGAAGAAGGTTCAAAAAGAGCAAACGGACAATAACGCAAAATCAGGATCTCCCACCTCACCGGGTCACCCCTTCCTCCCCCGCGTCCCTTTTCCACGCTTCCAAATTCTCCCCACATTCCTCGATCGCCCGCGCTAGATCGCTGTAGACTATTGGTCTAGAGTCAAACGCTGCCATGACCGAAGAAAAGCCTCAAGATACTATGCCCCCCAGCTCCGCTCTTTCTGAAGCAGCGGCCGCCGAATTGCTTCAAAAGCTTCGATATAAGGAAGGAAATTGGATCGAATGGGGAAAAGCCTGTCATGCCTTGCAAAAAGCTGGCTACGACCCCAAAGTAATTTTCGAAGACACCGGGTTCGAGGCGGTGGTGCAAAACCAGGTTATTGTCGCTTCTCAGGTGTACGAAAGTATTGCCAGCGCGCAAGTCGACCCGACAGTTCTTTCGTTTTGCGCCGGTCCGAAATCCGATGTCTTGTACGAGTTTCGCATCCTCAATCAACGGCAGCGCGCGGAAGCGGCCGTTCTCGCTGCCGAAAAAAATCTCGATGTGGATGGAGCGCACTTGGTGGCGCGAGCCATCAAGGATTTCGCTCGCATCTCGATGCCTCCAGAAGGTTTCTCCAATTGCGCCGGCGATATTGTCGCCTACGTCTCCTGGAAACAGGCGCGGCAAAAAAAAGACCTCCAAGAGCGTTCTCGCCTGATCGCCCAAGGTCTGAAGTTCGCTCAAACTCAAACGGCGCGGGAACAAATCGAGCGCTTGCTGAGTGACTTTACCATCGAACCCACTCGCAAGGCTCCCGTCTTGCCGACGTATCGGATGGATACAGAAGAAGAACTGCCGCGAATTATTCCCTTAGCCGGTTCGATGCCCTTGAGTCGCGCCCAGCTCGAAGCCGTTCCGACTGTCGAGCAGACGGAACCTTTTCGCGTGGTGAACGGTACGGGTTCTTGGGTTCCTCTTCCCGGTTGGCAGGTAATTCTGCGAGCCCAAGATCCGGTAGCGATTTTGAGTCGGAGCGATCTCCTTCCCAATTTTCCAGTACATCAATTAGAAGAAATCGTTGTCGTCATCGATCGGAAAGTGAAAACTTGGGATATCAATAGCTATTTCTCGATCGAATCGGGGGACGGGATTGAAGTGGGTTGGTTTGAAGAAGCTCCCAATGCTCCTATACTCGGTCAAGTCGTTTTGGTGCTGCGTCCCAAACGGATTTTGGACGAAAGTAACATCACTTCACCCTGGCAGATGGATGACTAGAAGGGGTGAGCGCAAGGAACTGGGGAAGCAGTGGGAGAGTAAATCAACAATGAACGAGGGGACAATTGGAGAATCGCGATTCTTCCCTTTCAAAAGAAATGCCGAACTCGCTGTTTTGCCGTCCCCCTTCTCTCTCTGGGGGGTTGTAGATCTCGACCTGTCGGGAACCGAGCGGGATGATAATGGTATGGTGGAGTCGGTAGCCATAAATTAAATTATTTGAGTTCCTAGCTTTTCTAAATCGTCAAATCATCCACTCTGTTCTGAAATTGGGGTGTTGGTTCTTCAAAAGAGATGGTACGAAAACTGAGACAACGAGCTAGTTCTTCTCGTGGAAAAGGGAGCATAACCGCTCTCACGGATTGAGAGCGATCGCTCGTAAGATCTGGCTGCGGTCAAGTCTAACCCTCTATCCCTGGCAACAAAGTTCTGAAAACCTCGTCTAAAAATCCTATTATTATTTATTTCTCGGTTCTAGAGGTCGATCGTCTCTACTCGACTGTTTTTTGCAAGAGTTAAGATCGATCCGAGCGCTCAAGTCAAGCTTGCTCGAGTCTCGATCGCATTGCACCACAACGTGCTGAGTTAGTTAACTTATGAGGCGCTACAGCCATATTTTAATTTTGATGAGCTGCTTAGCTTTGGGCGTTGCACCCGTTCGTGCCGCAAAGCTACAGACTCCGACTTCCGTGGGGCGATTATCTTTTTCTCGATCGACCTCATTAAGTCAAATCTCCGAGCCGATCGTTGCCCAAACGAACCCTCCAGAGTCTCCCAATTCCGAGACACTCGATAATGCGATCGATCGATCGACCGATCGCGCAGAATTAATGTGGTGGCTGGCGGGAGTGGCGGGAGTCGTCGTCGTGGCAGCCGGGTTTCTCTATTTGTTCCTCAAACTTTCGCGTCCGGGAGCGATCGCCGAAGAGTCCCCCGACCAAAAACTCGATTCGATCGCCCATCGAACTTCCCACCCCTCCAAGTCCTCTGCGATCTCCCCCACAATCGATCGTCAGGAGCAGCTAGAGGAAGTCGACCTTACCTCAGAAGACGAACCGATTTCCGCACACGGTAACGGAACCAACAACGGTGCGCTTCCCCATTCTTCCATTGAAGGAATGCTAACGATTGAGGAAACCACTCCCCTTGCCAAAATTAATATTGTCGATGCCCTGATTCAGGAGCTGCAAAACCCCGATCCGGCAAAGCGACGCAAAGCCATTTGGGAATTGGGACAGCGGGGAGACTCGCGGGCCATTCAACCCTTGGTGGATCTGATGCTCGATTCCGACTCCAGCCAGCGCAGCCTCATTTTGGCAGTACTTTCGGAAATTGGCACGCGCACTCTCAAACCCATGAATCGGGCTTTAGCGGTTTCTCTCCAAGACGACAGTGCAGAGGGTCGGAAGAATGCCATCCGCGATCTCACTCGAATTTACGATGTCGTGGCTCAAATGAGTCAGTTATTGAACCATGCGATCGACGATTCTGATGGCGAGGTCAGCGATACCGCGCAGTGGGCGCTTTCGCAGCTTAACCGCATTCGATCGTTGGGAGGGCGGGGAGATTTACCCAGTTTACCCCGCGCCACTCATTCCTCGGAAAATACATCTGGCTTGGATTGAAAAAGTTGTCTGCAGGCAATGGAAGTCGATGGAAATTACTCCATTCCAACTGTTTGTCCGATCCTCGATCGAAATTTATTGAGCGACGATCCGGAAATGGGATGAATCCTACTGAGGGTATCTTTGAACGAATTAAACGTTTTAACAGGGTTTTCTCTAGCACAAAACTCAGTTCTTGAGATCGGTTTTTATTGTGTTAAATTGAAGAAAATCTTGTCAATAACCCGTCAATCTCATACATTCTCTAGATGAGTAAAACTTGCAGACCTAGATGTTGAAAAATATCTAAAATCTTATGGCGTTTCTTGTCTGGTTTAAAAATCGATTTATTTTCAATTCTAAACCCAGAAAAAGTAATTTAAGTTCTGTCAAAATCTAAAAGAGAATTTTAATACCAAAATTGAAATTAAAAAGTAAGAAATAAATCCTTTTTTAGTTGCGACCGGCTTAAATTAAAAAATCGAATGAGATGTCAAAGACCAAAAATAGCGTTAATTTAACTTTCGATATATCTATCGAAATAAATGTAATTTTTGGGTTCAGGTGATTTTCGTCTAGCAATGCTCGATCGAGTTGACACAGCTCTGGAAACCTCGAACCATCAAAGGATTGTCCGAACAACTCGGAAAAGCGCAAAACCTTAGCCTAAAAAAGCAAGCAATAAACTTCGCCTTCCAAATCTACTTGGAGCATCATTTGACATGGAAAACTTCTCTGTTTTAATTGAATTACTCAAAGATCGAGATACTTTTCTAGTAGAGATTCGAGACAAAGTAAACCTCGAAAGAAAAATTTTGTCTCTTCTCATTGCTAGCTCCCTCGGATTTTGTGCGTACGGTCTCATTATTGGTGCATCTCAAAGTGGCTTGCAAGCACTCGCATCGGGTATCAAGTTACCCTCTTTATACCTGGTAACTTTATTGATTTGCTTGCCTACCCTGTTCTTTTTTCACGTTCTTGCCGGTTCGCGAATGACATTCAGTCAATACTTACTGATGGCTTTGAGTGCCGTTTCTGTGATTAGCGTATTGATGGTGGGATTTGCACCCGTCACCTTGTTTTTCTTGATTACTGTCAACGACTACCTTTTCTTTGTATTACTCAATGTCATTATTTTCGCGATCGCCGGATTTGTGGGCGTTCACTTTCTCTACAAAGGAATGCGATTTTTGACACGCGAAGATATCTCTGGCTCGGGACTGCGAACGAAAATTCTACCATTATGGTTGAGCCTGTATGGATTTGTCGGTAGCCAAATGGGATGGGTTCTGCGTCCTTTCTTTGGCACGCCGGAACAACCCTTTGCCCTCTTTCGAGAACGGGAAGGAAACTTCTATCTCTCCATTCTTCATTCCATTGGTAACCTCCTAGGTTGGTATTAGGAAGTAAGCATTCAGTCGTCTTATTTCTTAACTCATGGCTGATGAAAGATCGCTGAATGCTTATATCCTCTGCCAACATCTCCAATTCTCTCCCCCAGATCTCTGCATTGAAAATTATAAGTATTTAAAGAAACTTAGAGCGGTTGTCATGAAGGTAGACTTTATAGCAGTTCACGCCCTTTTCATTACAAGTTTTGTAGGTTCGGGAATTCGGAAGCGCGGAAGCGCGGAATTCGGAGTTTGGAAAGGGGGAATGGGGCACTTCGACAAGCTCAGTGACCGCACAACGACCGGCGAGCGCGACCGGGGGAGGCGTTTCGTCCCCCACCGGGAGGGCGAAGCGAAGCGGAGGGTTGGGGGGAGACCCCCGCGCGTGCCGGGTTTTCGGTCGATTATTACAAAGTTGACAAAGTGAATACCACCTTAACTTGTCACCAATGCTATCCCTACGGCTTTTTATATTTTTGCGACCCACTCTTTTTGGGGTCAATGTTTTTGCAAACCGCGATCGTGTTAAAGGGGATCGCGCAAACTTTCCTCTTGCCGCTTGATGGCCGCGAGCAGTTCGGCATTTTGGAGAATTACCCCGGCTTGATTGTTAAAAATCTGCATGTATTTGCGATCGCTCTCATCAAAACTGGTTTGCCAGCATGGGGGAATGGTCTCTGGAGTTCGGGAAATCGATCGCTCCTCCATGGGGTCGGTGGTATTTCCGGACTGAATTTTATTCACGAGTTGCGTAACGCCAAGCAAATCCCCATCGGGACTCCACACTGGCATACACAGCAAGCTACAGGTGCGATATCCGGTTTTGGTATCGGTTTTGCGAGCAATTTCCGAGTCGGGGCGATCGTACAAATCGAAGGGAATATTGAGCGGCTGAGTGGTTTGAGCCACTTTCCCAGCATATCCTTCCCCAATTTTGACCCGAATTTTCCGGCGGCGGCCATCGTCGAAGGCGATTTTCGTCCACAGTTCTTCCGTATCGCGATCGAGCAGCCACAGGGTCGATCGATCGGCATTCATCAGTTTTTTCGCCGCCGACATCACCCGTTGCAGCACTTCTTCGAGATCTAAGTTTTCTTGGCTGACCGATCGGGTGGCGGCCATCAACGCTGCTGCAACCCGCTGTCCCCGAGCCGTTTTATGATACGAGCGGAAGCTTTCAATAATCATTTGAATCAGCGGTGCATTCTCGGTAAATTGCCGCTCGTCGTCTTCGGTAAATCCCTGGCGATCGATTCGCTCGCACAGGGGTAAAATGCTGTTACTGCTGGGTTTTAACTTATTAATTAACTGGATGACGGCGATCGACTCGCCACGATCGCCCAGGAGAGGAAGTGCCAGCATCGAATAGGTACGATACCCGGTTTTTCGATCCTGAGCTTTAGCCGCAGTCGATCGCGGATCGTCGTAGAGATCGAAGGGAATATTAATCTTTTGCCGGGTGGCGGCCACTTCCCCGACAATTCCCCGATCTGCCGGTAAGCGAATTTCGAGGGATTTTCCGTTCTCTGCTTCGGCTAGAATCGACCAAAACTCGTTTTTTTCTTCATCGAGTAAAAAAATGCTGGTGCGATCGGCGTTGAGGGATTTGCCCATTTTCAAAGTAATCGATCGCAAGGTGACATCGAGAACATCGTCAAATCCCTGTCCGTCCATCACCTGATTGAGCATCGCCAGAGTTTGGCTGACGACATTTTGGGGGTGGAGTTCGGCTTTTTGTTTGGCAATGGCATACTTTTGGGCATTTCTGAGGGCAACCCCCACTTGGGAGTTGAAAATTTGCATATATTTTTGACTTTGGGTGTCGAAACTCGCCTGAAAACAGTCCGGTGCCGTCGGCCAATCCGCCGGATCGTAATCGGGAAATTCCCCCTGTTTTCTTTTATTCACGAGTTGCGTCACGCCGAGCAAATCTCCGTCGGGACTCCACACCGGCATACACAGCAAACTACAGGTGCGATACCCCGTTTTGGCATCGATTTTTCGAGCCGTTTGAGAGTTAGAATGTTCGTACAAATCGAAGGGAATATTAATCGGTTGCCCCGTCTGGGCGACGGTTCCGGCGAACCCTTCTCCGACATTAACTCTTAATTCGAGAAGGCCGCCCTCCTCTGTCTGAATTTTCGTCCACAATCGATTGTTTTCCTCATCGAACAACCACAGGGTCGATCGATCTGCATTCATCAATTTTTTTGCAGCTTCCATCACCCGCTCGATAATTTCATCGGAATCGAGACTACTTTGAGAAATCGACCTTGTGGCTTCGGTCAAAGCTTCGGAAGCTTGCAATCTTTGGGTAAGTTTGTAACTCGATTGGCAACGCTCTAAGATGCGGTTTAGGGCTGGTGCGTAGGTTTCAAATTGCAGGCGGTCGGTTTCGCTAAAGCCGTTGCGATCGATGCGATCGAGCAGTATATCGTCTGGATTGTTCTCCGGTTTTAGTTTATTGAGTAACTGAACGACAGCAACGAGATTTTCTTTTCCGTTGAGCAAAGGCAGAGCAAGTAATGTATAATTAGGGTATTCTCGATCGTATCGATTAGAGCGCTCGAGATTTGTATCGCTAGCAAAGTAAAAAGGAATATTCACCATTTCTTTTAACGTTGCTACCAACCCAATAATTGCTTTGTCGCCAGAAATTTCAATATTTTCAGCGCTCTCGCTTTGATTCCTGGCAATAATCGACCAAATTTCATTTTTCTCTTCATCAATTAAGAAAACAGTTGCTCGATCGACTTTCAGTTCTTCTGCCATTTTCAAGATGACGGCGCCCAGAATTTCATACAAGACCTCATCAAAACTTTTGCCGTCCATCATACTGAGCATGGACAGCAATTTTTGTTCTTGACTGGCAACGGTTTGAATGAAATCGGGTTCGATATCCGCCAGGGCTTTATCGACCCAGCGCCGCTCGAAAACCGAAGCATAGATCCGATTGAAAATCTTGAGTTTTCCCGCTGTTTTGATGGCCAATCCCGATAAGCGCAAGTTAATTTGTTCGGGACGATCGTCGGCGAGAATCTCACCTTGTTGGAGAATCTTGCGATAGAGCTTGAGCATCGAATGCGGATTCTCGCCGCTGTGGAGAAGGCGATCGCGCACGGTTCTTAAATGGGGAGGTTCGTCTCGCGCTTCCCAGTTGAGAACGATATTCGTCCGAATCAAGTCTTCAACCCAATTTCGAACCTTAAAACTTGGCGATCGGACTTTAAAATCTGGCGTTGATTCAGCTTTTTGAACGATGAGATTACAAATTTTCTGAGTTAAAAAAGGTTGTCCTCCCGTCCAATCTAAAACCGTGGCAATGGCTTCTTCCGGCTCGGGAACTCGACCCGCCAACCCCCGCACTAATGGCTGAGCTTCATCATGTTGAAACCCGTGTAATTCGATGGCTAACCCCAGATTGAAGGGAGTACAATTTTTATCCTGAATTAAGTCCGAGGGTGTGGTGACACCAAGCAAGATAAAGGTGAGGCGACGATCGCCGTAGCAAGACCGAATAAACGCAAAAAAGTCATCAGTCCGAAAATTTAGACTGAGAATACTATCAATTTCATCGATAAAAATAACGATTTTTTCTCGAACCGTTTCGAGCAAAACCTGTTCGATTAACTCGCTCAACCGCTGCACGGGAGACAAATATTCCCGATCGCCCAGCCAATCTTTTAGCTCGATGGGCAGGCGAAAACTAGTCACCAGCCGTCGCATCACCCCGGCATACCAGCGATCGGGAGTGATGTCCCAACTGCCGATTTTGGTCAGATCGATCGCCGCGCAAGCAAACCCCGCCCTTTGCAGTCGGTGCATCGTCCGCACTCGCAGGCTCGTTTTGCCCATTTGTCGGGAGTTGAGGACGTAGCAAAATTCTCCGGCTTTGAGGGCATCGTAGAGCTGACTATCCGCTTGCCGTACCACATAACTCGGCGCATCGAGAGGAAGATGTCCGCCAACTTTGTAGCTGAACGTGGGGATGGAGATTGGGGTGATTCCGGACAAGGCGATCGCTCCTGATGATTCGTAGTGGGCAGATACTCCTATTCAAGTTATCGGTGTAAGGAGACTGGTTGATGCACAGTATCGATCTCGGTTGAAAAACCCAAAGTTGCGATCGCAAGGGGAGCAAGGGACGAGAACTGTCAAGATCGAAGGGGTCGGGGAAGCTATCTGGTTATCTTCACCACGGTTGCGACTGCAAGATTGAGGGTGAGTGTCGATAATTTGTTCGATCGAGTTACTGTTATTCTTCAGGGTAGCAATAAAAACCGCTCTCATGGCAAAACAGCGACTCGATCGATTATTAGTGGAACTAGAGCTGTGTCCCTCTCGACCCCTCGCCCAGCGTTGGATTCGTGCCGGAGAGGTTCGGGTAAACCAACAAATTGTCGATAAGCCGGGAACCCAAATCGATCGCGCTGCCGAAATCCACATCAAAGCTCGATCTCCTTATGTATCCCGAGGAGGCGAGAAACTTATCAAAGCCCTCGAAACATTTGGAATTTCTCCCCAAGATCGAATTTGTCTCGATGGGGGAATTTCCACCGGGGGCTTTACCGATTGCTTGTTGCAAGGGGGGGCAAAACGGGTTTACGGCATCGATGTCGGTTACGGACAAGTGGCGTGGAGGCTGCGAACCGATGCTCGCGTCGTTTTGCGCGAACGCACTAATCTGCGACATCTGACCCCAGATGAGTTATATCAAGCCGACGATCCGCGACCGGATTTGGGGGTTGTGGATGTTTCGTTTATCTCCCTGACGAAAGTGTTGCCGGCGATGTGGCAACTGCTCGTCCCACCTCGGGAGGTGCTGTTGCTGGTGAAGCCCCAATTTGAAGTGGGGCGCGATCGGGTGGGGAAAAAGGGAGTGGTGCGCGATCGAGACGACCAAGCTGGGGCAATCTTTCAAGTGCTTGAAAGTGCCCGAAATCTGGGATGGCAGCATCGAGGAACCACTTGGTCTCCCATTACCGGCCCGGCGGGAAATATCGAGTACTTGCTGTGGTTGAGCATCGATAGCACCGTTCCCGAATGCGATTTGGCGGCACTCTGCGAGCTTACTCGCGCGGCTTGGGACGATTTGAAGCGGAGTTAATGCCGGCTCGCCATCGATGGAGATCGTGAGGGGATGCAACCTACATCCCTTGGAGTGCTTTGAGGGACTCATCGATATGACCCTGAAAATTTAATTGAGAA
This sequence comes from Zarconia navalis LEGE 11467, assembly GCF_015207075.1. Classification (GTDB taxonomy): domain Bacteria; phylum Cyanobacteriota; class Cyanobacteriia; order Cyanobacteriales; family Geitlerinemataceae; genus Zarconia; species Zarconia navalis. The sequence continues at coordinate 3,785 of NZ_JADEXN010000005.1, read as the reverse complement.
TTGAAAATGTGCCGCACCACCCCTTCTTTATCGATTAGATAGGTGACTCGACCGGGTAGCAGTCCGAAAGTTGCCGGAACGCCGTAGAGTTTGCGCACCTTATCTCCCACATCGCTTATCAAGGTAAAGGGAAGCTGGTGCTTGCTGGCAAACTGCTGGTGGGAATTGACCGAATCTCCGCTAATTCCGATCACTTCAGCGCCTGCGTCGGTAAAGGTTTCGTAGCTGTCGCGAAACCCGCAGGATTCTTTGGTGCATCCGGGAGTATCGTCTTTGGGATAAAAATACAAAACGACGGCTTTTTGGCCCCGAAAGTCCTTGAGGCTGATGGGTTCTCCCGTTTGGGAGGAGAGGGTAAAATCCGGTGCGGTATCTCCAACTTTGACTGCCATCTGCAAACTTCCCGTTACGTTACATATCTTCATCAGATTACCGCAATCGCGATCGTTCGATCTACAGATCTAGGTTGGGTTGCGTATCTAGTACTGGGCCACACTAGTTTTGATGGGTATAGATTCTAGTTCCCCTCCTTGGAGGGGCTAGGGGCTGACAAGTGTAGGTTTTTTACCAAAGTCGCTCAAATGAAGGTTTTTCGTTCACTCCCAATTGACATTTTCTCCGTGAATTATTCGATCGCGAACGAATCATGGTTGTCCCGCGCATCGTTTCTGCCCAGTCAGAGAGTAGCGACTCACCCCTGAGTAAAAAACCTACACTTGTGAGGGGGCTAGGGGTGGGTTCGGTCAATTAAATTACTTTTCCGACAACCCCTCGACATCAACGTGGCAGACCACTAGGTTTCGTTGCGCAGCGAGTGAGCGCCCAAATAAAGCTTGCTCCATTCCGTCATTACCTGGGAGGGTTTGAGGTCTAATTCTCGGGCGATCGCTTCCACCGACCGACCGGATCTGAACCCATCGAGAATTTCGCGCTGCTGGGGATCGAGACTCTGGCGATACTGCTCCCACAAAGTTGGTGTTAGACCCAAGCAGTGGTCTTTCAAGGAAGTTTCAAGCCAGTTGGAAACCAGATCGGGTGATTGTTTGAGGGCAAAGACGCGAATGGCATGGTAGCCGACTTTCTCTCGCAGGCGATAAATTTTGGAAATCGGGATCTCTAAGGTAGAAGCGATCGCCTCTTGGGTATAGCCTTGAAGGTAAAGCCTCAGCCACTTGGCAGCGATGGGATCGACGTTTTCTTCAAGATAGGTTTCAAATTCTTGCTGGACTTTGAGCCGCAATACCTGTCGTTCTTCCCAGGCTTGACGGTCTTCGTATTGTGTGAGGGTTTGCGCGTCTACTAAATTAATCGAATCTTCGCGTTCTGGGGTTCCCACCTCTGCCGAAACCAAACGAATCAAATCTTTGGTGGGAAATTGGGTCAATCCCCCACGTCCAGAACGACGCAGATAGTTGAGAAATCGATAGACGAGTAGGGGTTGGTTGCGAATCGGGCGCAGGCAATATTCTTCGACACTCGCAAGTAACAGGGAATTTCGCAGGCGTTCGTTGCGAGTGCATTGAGAAATCCAGGCCATCTGCTGTTGCAAGTAGCGATCGCTGTTGAGGAGTTCTTGGACGATTTCTTGAACGACATTAATAACCGAACGATGGCGATCGCGACTGAGGGCCACCCAGGTGCGAATTTTGTTGCGCAGCAGCACCAACCCTCCCAAGCGCCGAATCAGGTTTTGATATGCGGTGTCTGGCGTAACCCCCAGATAGCGCTGTTGCAAAATACTGTAGCGAAACTCCATGGACTGGAGGACGATTTCTAAGGCGCGATCGCTCAGTTGATTGAGTCGATCGCTATTTTCCCCGACCGACCAACGCACCACGCCTTCGTGGGTTGTCCGACTTGCATCGGGATAGTCGGTTTGAAGCCGTTCGAGCCATTTTTGCGCAATTTCGAGATCCTTTGCCATCGCCTGTTCCTTTTTCGCTCCTCACACCGATCGAACAGCGTTGACTCTTTCGAGCTAGATAACCAGAAAGCAAAAGACCATTAAAACCATTAATTTGCTCTCCGACATCGATCGCTGTCTATTGTTAGTGTAGAACGTCCCTCGAACTCTCGACAGAGAGAACTGTGGAATCTTCAGGGAGATATTGCCACCAAAATGCAAACAAGCCTAGCTATTGGTAGCTAGGCTTTGTGAACTACAAGCGACAGATTTTTCAAAGAAATCAACTCTAAGGATTAGAGTTTCTGAAGATTGACAGTTACATTACTAGAGTTTACATTCCCTTTAGCACTCACTTTAAGCGTTATCTCTTTCGTTCGAGCCTTTCCGGGCTTAGGTTTAGTTTGACCTTTACAAATTAGGTCATCTTACCACTTGTAAACGATTTGAGACTGAGAACTAAGGTTGGACGTCGGCAGAAAGATATCGATTGCCTTGGTCTCTTTAATTTCTGTTTTAACCAGCACTTTGTTTTGCTTGGTTTCGATATCTACAGTTATTAAATTAGCATAGCTATTCTTTATGAAAACTATAAGTTAACTAAAATTCACATTCAGCATTTGTTCGAGAAATCTAGATAGGATGTGATATCCTAGTTGAGGTAAAAAAAAGGCTCAGTAGCTCAGTTGGTCAGAGCAGGGGACTCATAAGCCCAAGGTCGCGTGTTCAAATCACGCCTGAGCCATCTTTATATATAAGTTAAGACATTAAGTTGCACTGAATGCCGTTCTCATTCATGCCCGTGTCAATCGCTCAGAGCTAAGGCTGAATGCTGAAGATCGCTTAAGATTCACTCCAACTCGAATAGGGAAATTTCGCTAAATTAGCGTTGTAATACCGGGCATCGTGGGAGACTTCCGCCCCAATCCAATCGGGAAGCTGAATCTCTTGACGTTCGTGGGTCAGTTCCACTTCCGCGACAATCAATCCCTGATTGACTCCAGTAAATTCATCGACTTCCCAAACCAGATCGCCAATGGGAATTTTGTATCGTACTTTCTCGATCGGGGGTTCGTTGCAGAGTCGATCGAGCATTTCTCGGGCATCTGCCACCGGAATCGGATACTCGAACTCCATTCGGGCGAGTCCCACCGTTGCCCCTTTAATGGTTAGGTAGCCTTTGTCGCCTGCAATGCGTACCCGCACGGTTTTCCCCGTACCGCTGGCGATATAACCTTGTGCGTAGTCTACTCCGGCGGCGAGAGATCGCCACTGGTTCCCCACCACCAAAAACTTCCGTTCGATTTCAACTGCCATCTAAACCATTCCCTAGATTGTCTTAGGATAGGGTACTTTAGAATCGATCGTGACATCCCGACTGTCGAAAAAGAACGAGTTTGACATTCCCATTGTTTATTTTGTTCGTTATTCCGTTATTGATTGCTAAATGCCCTTTCGAACTTTCCTCAAAGCGCCTCAATTCAAAGCGTCCCCACCTGTTTCCCGAACTCTATGGGGGGATGCGTGGCGGCGATTTCGTCGCGATCGCATGGCGATGTTTGGGGCGATCGTTATCCTGCTGATTGCGATCGCCGTATCGATCGGTCCGACGATCTATAGCACTCCCTTCGATACGATCGATTTCGCGAAATCAACGATGGACCCGAGTTGGCAACATCCCTTCGGTACAAACGATCTCGGACAAGACCAACTCGCAAGAGTTCTCGCGGGGGGGCGCATTTCCCTAGCGGTGGGGGTGAGTGCGATGTTGGTGGCAATTACCCTAGGAACCACCATCGGGGCAGTTGCCGGATTTTTTGGTGGCATTACCGACACATTACTGATGCGGCTGACGGACTTGTTTCTCGCCTTGCCCCAGCTT
>NZ_JADEXN010000206.1 GCF_015207075.1 Zarconia navalis LEGE 11467 | reverse complement strand
GTATAGAGGTTCTGCTGAAATTTCAAGGCGATCGCTGCCCACCCGAGGACGAAAGCAAAGGAAATAGAAAAATATCGAGAAATTGTTAAGTCGATTATCCGAAAATATTCGGAGGATGATGGATACGACAGCGAGATAGAGACTCAAACGGCGATCGATATCCAAAGCGATCGCTATATGATGTTTCATATTGGCTGGCGTGGAGAGCGACGAGTATTTGGATGCGTTATTTATATTGAGATTAAAGGAGATAAAATTTGGATTCAACGAGATGGAATTGAAGATGGAATCGCCAACGCATTAATCGAGGCGGGCGTGCCGAAATCTGACATTGTCTTGGGATATCGATCGCCTTATATGCGACAGTTTACGGAGTTAGCAGTGGGGTAGTTTAGCGGTCAGCTTTCAGTTTTGTAGGGTGGGCAGTTACGCCACATATTAAACTGCCCACTAACCGAGGGTTTTATGCCAGGATTCAGATCTTGGGTTCGATCTTGCTCGTAACAGCATTGTAGGGGTCAACGGCCGTATAGCCTGTCGGCATGGCTACGCGCTTGTCCCCTACAGTAACTGAATGCCGACCATCAATCCAATTCCATTTTCGCGAAGTGGTCTTGCAGCAGTTTGTGAACGAACCGATAGCGACCGCCGATGCGTTGGATGAGCAGGCGTTCGGTGCAATAGTCTAAGAGGCGATCGAAGCGGAGGGGAACGTAGCGGTTCCAGGCAAGGACGATGCGAAGGGCGATGTGTTGCGTAGAGGGATATACCCCCAAAAAGACTATACTCAACCACAATATTAAAATAATGCAGAGGCTCAGAATAGAATTAGAACTCATAGCAGAACTGAATTGTTGTACTTTTAATGAGTCAATAAATTCAATCTTAATCATTGAGGTGATACATAAAATCACTAACCCCCAATAAATTGTGTTTTTCATTGAATTTTTAAATCCTTGATTGGGAATTATTTTATTTTCAACATCTGTTTTAAATCCTTTCACAATACCTTTTATTAATCCTCCAGTAAAACAAAAAACAAAAGATGCCATAAATATTGTTTTTGAGTCAAGAATTGGAGCAAGATAAAAACTACAAACTAAACTAATTATTAAACTACATATTAAATCTCGTATTAATTCTTTTCGTAATATACTTGTACTATATTTTCGTTCTTCAGAAGTTTCTGGCAATTTAATATCTTCAATGAAATATATCTTGTTTTTGACTGGGGTTAAATTGTGAACAAGAATCATAAACAGGCTTATAATAAAGAAAAAAATCAAAGAAATATATAATATGTTAATCAAAAAAAGTTTATATAAAAAATAAAAATATAATTCAATCGTAAAAAATAAAACAAAAGAAGCTATGAAGCTCAAAACAATATAGTAATAGGATTCTTTAGTTTTACTTTTCAACCATAAAGGCTGCATTTTTTCAATCATAAACTCCGATCCCAGCCTTGGATCGTGTTCTATAGCATTTGCTACAAATACCAGAGTTCTCTTAACTGCTTCTGGTTTTGGCAAAGCTTTATTTGTATAGGTTTTACTCAACCAGCCTAATTTTTTTTTGTCAGGATCGAGAATTAACTCCCGACTCATCACCGCATCCCAATAGGTATCGAACAAATACTCGATTTTCGCCTCGGAAGTCTCCCGCTTCTTCCACGCCGCCAGGTCGAATTTTCCCTGTATCTGCACCAACCCAAACATCGACAAAAATAGCGGTTTTGTTAACAACTCTCGCAACGGGGCATCCTCTCTTACCGTCTGCCACACCTCTGGTAATTTCAACCGGGTAAAATACGCCTCAATCTGCGTGGCAGTCAAAGGCTGCAAATAAATCGCCCCCTGCAAACTCAGCTTTTTGCGGACGATTTTCTCGAATTCCTCTCGCCGACAGCACACCAATACCCCACAGGGCTGCTTCTCTAAATCCCCCGTCAGCCAAGTATTGATTGCCTCGGCGCAATGTTGCTGGAGTTCGGGGGTCACTTCATCCAACCCATCCAGCAGAGGCAGCAACGCACCACTCTCTAGCCATTCTTTACCTAAGTCCTGCCGCAATCCGTACTTCGCCTTGAGTTCCGCCACCAGCCAGTCAAAAATTTCTACCTTCGGCTGCTTCCAGGACGACAAACTCACCAATACCGGAATCGGTTGGGAACCATCAGCCCAGGCTGCATCGAGCAATTCCCGCGCCAACTCCAGCATCGTCGTGGTTTTCCCCGCCCCCGGTTCTCCCAAAATTAGCAACTGCTGCTCTTTCTCGCGAAACACCTCCCCAATCCGCGTCCCGGCAGGCAAGGGCTTGGGCGGTTTCTGGGGTTCGTACCACGTCACCTCCCACGGCGACGACACGGCACTATCCCGTCGTTCCATTCCCAGGGATAAGCGCACGGCATTATGCAGCGACTGCGCCAAGCGCCCGTCAACTTCTGACTCGATGGCTTGCAGCAGTTTTCTTTGGGCGGGTTCCCTGGTTGTATCAGTAGATGTTTTAGGCGATGTCTCCCTCGATGTTTCCCACGTTCCATCGGAGGGGGTTACTTTTTTAGCTTGTTTGCCAACTTGCAAACCGTGGGAAATGCCCGCTTCAAGAACCCTTCCGTATCCAACTCCATCTCATAAGCAATTACTCCAGGCAACAATGGAATCGCCGCCGTGAGTTTTCCGGCTGCGGGGATTCCCGGCTTACTCAGTTCGGCTTTGATTTCCTGCAATGCCTGCATGAGTTGGGCATGATTCTGCACCGTCGGTTCAATTTCGAGAAACTCAACTTCCCGAAGCATTCCACTGGCGACTTCTTCCGCGTCTGCCTCGGGAATCGTCAATCCGGCAATTTCCGCCCGCCAGCGCATCCAATATTCTCGTTCGACGGCGTTCAGTTCTTGCTTGAGTTCGTCAATCTGCTGCTGAATTCTCTCTTTTTCTGCTTGTTCTGCCAATCGTTTGGCTTTTTCCTTGCCAGCCAGTTGCTTATAGTAGCTTTGGACTTCAGATTGTAAATGATAGAGGCGATCGCTAATCATCTAAAATTTCGGAGGAGTATGGTTTGGGTACAGTCAAGTATTCATATATATTGTAAGTTTTACTTAAAAATTGGCCAGCATCCAGATAATTTCATTTTAAAGGGGTAAGAAGTGCGATCGCCTCATCGAAAACCCGCAACCCCCGATCGATACAATAAAGTCATCCCCCATCGTGCCCAAATCCCTCAAATCACAAAATGCAAGTTACCTTAAAAGTTCCCGATCGCATCGGCGAAAAACTGCAACAATTAGGCGATCGCCTCCCGGAAGTTCTCGATCGGGCGATCGAGGAACTCACCCCCGCAGATACCATTTCCTACCAAGACGAAATCCAAATCGTCGAACTGCTTGCCAGTCAACCCAGTCCGGAAGAAATCCTCGCGATCCGCCCTACCCCCGAATTGCAAGCGCGAACGAGCGAACTGCTCGATCGTAATAAATCCGGAATGCTTTCCCAAACCGAAGAAGTGGAACTCGATCGATACTTACTCCTAGAGCATTGGGTGCGCCTCGCCAAAGCTCATGCCTACGGGCGCTTACAGACCGTCGCATGAGTTATGTATCGGCAACTCTGCGTCGGCTTGTCACTCAACGTGCCGCCCAACAATGCGAATATTGCCGCTTTCCCCAATCGGCTTCACTCTTTGCCTTTGAAATGGAACACATCATTGCCGAAAAACACGATGGCATCACCGAAGCTGAAAACCTAGCACTATCGTGTCCTTGCTGCAATCGTTTCAAAGGAACTGACCTAGGTTCGATCGACCCGGAAACGCAACAGTTAACTCCCTTTTTTAATCCCCGTCTCCAGAATTGGTCAGACCACTTCGAGCTAGAGGTCGGAACGATCGTCCCTTTAACTCCCGAAGGGCGTGTCACAGCTAAGATTCTACAATTTAACCTCCCAGAACGCATCCTCGAACGCGAGCAACTGATGGCGATCGGACAATATCCACCACCGACCCCTGAAAGAACGTGACGGTTCTATTTTTGGGTTGTCAGAGCGGGGCGATCGATACAATAAAATCATCACAGTCGATCGACCTCTGACAAACAACGATCGCCATGCCCCAACAAACGCCAAAAATGTCCCCCGAGGAATACCTCGAATGGGAAGCCCAACAAGAGATTCGCTACGAATACTGTAATGGCGAAGTTGTGGCGATGACGGGCAGTACGATTCCTCACAACGATATTGCCCTCAATCTCTACAGAACCCTATATCCCCATCTGCGTTCTCGGGGCTGTCGGGCGAACGTCTCCGATGTCAAAGCGCAACTCAACGCGGGCAGCCAATACTACTATCCCGATGTTATTGTCAGTTGCGACCCGCAAGACCGAACGGCGCGCAAATTTATTCAAAATCCGACCCTCATCGCCGAAGTCCTCTCACCCAGTACCAGTGGAAAAGATCGAGGGGAAAAATTTACCAACTACATCAAACACGCCACCCTGCAAGAATATCTCTTAATTAGCCCCGAAAAAATCTCCGTCGAACGGTTCTGTCGGGGAGAGGGCAGAATGTGGCTGTACTATCCCTACACCTCCGGCGATATCGTGACCCTATCGAGTCTGGAGTTAGAATTTGCGATCGAACTGCTCTACGAAGACATTGTATTTGAAACCGAGTAGGGGTAATCCTCCCGCGATTGCCCCATTCTACTGCCAGTAAGTACCGCCGGGGTAGGCACAGGGGCACTACCCCTACCTCGCAAAACTAGATCGAGTACTAATAGCAGTACTTCCCTTTTTCAGGTTTAGCTTTGTTTTTCGACTGGCGCATTGCCCCGAGTAACGTCGAGACGATCGTACAGCGTTTCGCGTCTCCCCCATTTTTACTCGATAACGTCACCCGTCCCAGTTGACCGCTGGTGCGTCCGCGATGGTTGAAGCGCACTCGCCGCACGCCACCGGCTTCTCGCAACGTCGTTTCTTCATCCATACGAACGACGGCATCGAGGGATTGCCAAACGGCGGCACCCGGATCGAGGTTGGTGGGGTGGACTGCCCATTCTACAATCCCATCGGTTTCCCGAAAACTCGCTTGCCAGGTGGTTTTGGTGCGGATGGCTTTGCTTTGGGCTTCGCGCATCGCCAGCAATACGTCATTGTTGGCAGCATTGAGCGCGTATCGATCTTTGAATTTCATCCAACTCGGGGCAGCGATCGCCGCTAAAGCACCAATTAAGACTACAACGGCGAGTGCTTCTGCCATGGTAAAGCCTTGAGTCGATCTCTGAGAAATTGGGGAAATTCGATTTATCTTTGGCTGTGTTGCTGGCACCGTCAAGTATCTCAACCTTGTTAAAAAATTGCGAGTATATCTTTAGAGGGTGTTTCTCTTCGATTTTACTCGCGCAAAAATTAAGGTTCGATCGAGATGATTTAAAGTTGGTGTTTAGATTGCATTTCCCAAAACTGGCGCAGACGCTAGGTTGTAATCATCCCCTGACAAGCATTCCCTTGTCAGGAGGTAGGGAGAGGGTTTGAAAGCGGGAGTTGTAATCGAAGGATTAGAGTCCCGTGGTATTGTTGGAAATCCAGCCAGTCGCTTTAGCCCCGATCGCCGTTTTCAAATCCCCCGATAGTAATAGCCGATAAGCATGGGGCGAACCTCCCGCACCGTCGTCAGTCATAGAACTACCATCGGTATTGCGCGGGGCGAACCACGAGTTGGCCGTTACTTTCAAGTTGCCATCAACGGTCTCTAAATCGGTGATGACTAAGGAATTAGTTTTACCATCGCTGGCTTTACGAGCGGAGATATAAGCCGCATCGAGCAGGTTCCCCGTCGCACGATCGATCCGGCCGAGAACTCCAATTTTCGGACCACCTCCCGATCCGTAACTCCGCAGCCAGGACTGGGTAGCATCTCCACTGGCGCGCCGCCAATCTTCGCTCGCCGTTCCCTGAGTGCCGTCGGTGCTAAACGTGGCGTACAAGTTCGTCCCATCCCAGAACAAACCCGAACCCCGTCCGTCCGCACCAGTCATTTCGTAGTCGGTTTTCACCCAATTATTATCGGGGTTGGCACTGTCGAAACTAGCAACGATCGGATCTTGGTTGATGCCCGTTTTCTGCCAAGTGCCGATATAAATGGTTTGCGTACCCAGAGCAATCTTTTGTCCCCCCTTAGCGGCAATGGTGGCTTCGTCGTCGCTGGGGGCGAACTTCACCGGGGTACTATCAATAGCAGCGGGTTGGGCAGGTGGTAGGGTTGCGGTATCGTCGTCGGTAATGGTGAGAACGGCGCTATCTTCAGTTCCCAAATCTGCACCGATGGCATTGGTCAGGGTAATCCGCACCGTTTCGTCTGTTTCCACGTCGCCATCGTCGTTAATAGAAAAGGTGAAGGTTTTGCTCGTCTCTCCAGGGGCAAAGTTGAGGGTTCCATTAGCTGCGGTATAGTCATTTCCAGCCGTCGCCGTTCCGTCGCTGGTTGCATAGTCGATGCTCGCTTCTGTGGTGGTATCTCCCGTGCGTTGAATGGCGATCGTTGCAGTCCCGGCATCTTCGTTGAGAGTATAGCTAGTGGGTTCTAAAGCAATGGTGCTGCTAGTTCCCGTATCGGTTCCCGTATCGGTTCCCGTATCGCTTCCCGTATCTGTGCCGCTGCCGGTATCAGTTCCCGTATCGGTTTCCGTGTCTGTGCTACTGCCGGTATCAGTTCCCGTATCGGAATTCGGAATCAACCCGGCAAAGTCATCTGCCCCAATGGTGCTGCCGTCCACATCTTTGAGGATGGCGAGGAATTTACTCGTTTGACGATCTCGAACGATCGCATCTCCGGTATAGTCCCCCGTTCCCGAGGCAATCTCCAATCGATCGAAGCTCAGTCCTCCCCGCAGCAATAGGCGATCGCGATCGCCTGTAAAATCGCCAATAACTTCCGCCGCATCGATCGTCGAGCTTCCCAAATCGGCATCGAGAACGAACGTATCGTTACCATCGCCACCCCAGAGAGTATCGATACCTGCGCCACCATCAAGCTCGTCGTCTCCCAAATCTCCGTAAAGTACATCATCTCCAACTTCCCCCAATCCTAAATCATTATCCTTGCCGCCCCAGATGGTATCGTTATCTCGACCGCCATAAATCGTGTCGTTTCCGATATTTCCAAAAAGGCGATCGTCCCCTAAGTTACCAAATAAGATGTCTTCGTCTTTGCCACCAAACAACCAATCTTCTTGTTTGCCACCAGTAATTAAATCTTGTCCTTGATTGCCAAAAAGATAATCTTCTCCTTGATTTCCATACAGACGATCTCTTTCTCCTAAACCCATAACGGTATCGTTTCCACCGAGGGCTAAAATGACATCTTGCTGTTGAGTGCCCGCAAAAAGATCGGTTTCGGAAGTTAGGAATGTGGGTTGAGGTTCGTTGAGTTCGAGAGAAAGCATGAGATTAATCGTTTTTGATGAAATGCGGAAATCTTAATGCGACAGGATTTCCTTACGGATGCGCGACAATAACAAAAGAATTGTTTGAGTTGAGATTGTTAGCAATTTGTGCAAAACATAGACTCCGTACAGTAGGGGTAGTGCCCCTATGCCTACCCCGTTTATGTCAGTTAGGGTCTACCAAGCATGAAAGCTGCGATAACAATCTGTCAGAATGCATCATTTTTGATGAGAATAGAAATCCTGTAGGATGCGTTAGACGGTAAAAGAATCTATTGAAAACTAGACTTTAAAAACCGTCGTAACGCATCATTTTTGGTGTCGAATAATTAATCCTTCACCACTCTTACTTAGGGTTGCCAAACTTCTGAGTCCAGTAGATATAATGGTTCTCCTTACCCGTATCGTTGGCGAGGAAATGGTACCCAACGCCAAGTTCGGTGAACCGAGGGTCTAGGAGATTTTCGTTGTGACCGGGGCTGGCAATCCAGGCATCCACAACTTTCTGGGGGCTAAATAGACCAGTCCCAGCGGCAATGTTTTCTCCAGCGGCAGAGAAGTCGTAACCCGCAGTCTTAATGCGTTGGTCGAAAGTATTCTTTTCTACGGGGTTGTAGTGATCGAAGAAGTCCTGATTGGCCATATCTTCGCTGTGCTCTTGGGCTGCGGCATGGAGTAGCCCATTGGCTGTCAGCTCGGGTCGTGCAATGCCATCGATGGCAGTTTGGCTGGCGCGGTGTTCGTTAGTGAGGCGCAAGACTTCATCTAGGAACTCTTGGTTCGCAGACCCAGTATCAGTTCCACTGCCGGTGTCAGTTCCGCTTCCCGTGTCGGTTCCACTGCCGGTATCAGTGCCGCTTCCCGTGTCGGTTCCACTTCCGGTATCAGTGCCGCTTCCCGTGTCGGTTCACGTTCAGGTAACAGTGCCACCAACCGTGTCGA
>NZ_JADEXN010000205.1 GCF_015207075.1 Zarconia navalis LEGE 11467 | reverse complement strand
GATCTAGACAAATTGTGGCTGCTGGGGGGAGTTGAGAATGGCCTAGCTCGCACAACTCCCCCCAGCAGCCGAGCAGAACGAACGATCTTTACCAAAAACTGTTACCAGTAGGTCAGTATCTCATATCCGGTTGCCCAATAGGGAGTACGTTATCGCCATGTTACGACTATCTTTCAAACGCGATCGAGTATTAAATCACGCGTCATCCCCGAGACATCGCTCGATACAAACGGGAATCAGTATCTCTTTATCTTTGGGGACTGCGTTTTTCTTCGGAATCCTTCCGACAAACGGACCCCTCCGGGCCGAGCCTTTGTCGCCTCGCCAGCAGGCCCAATTACCCCAACAGAGTGAAGAAAGACCGATACCGGAGGAGGTTAAGGTAGAAACCGAACGGTTCTCCTGTGAGTTGGTCGATTCAGAGTACACAGTCATGTATCATCCCCAAAGCCAGCCCGGCAGGTCCTATGCCTGGGCAACACCGACCGCGTTAGGTGGTGGCTGGACCCCCGAACGTCGCTGTAACGAAATTGCTCGTCGATTGGAATTTTACCGCCCCGATGGTTTGGTGGAACTGGGAACCGGAATTGAAAACGAATACGATATCATCTGCGTTACGACCCAAGCCGATGCGAGTTGCCGCATCGTTCTGACCGTTCCACCGGGTCAAGACCCGCAGCAAACCCGAGATTTAGTGTTCCAAAACATCGTTACTGCCGATAGCGGTCAGTCGACAGCACCCGTTAGCGCTTTGACGGGAAATGGCGAAGATTTGGACTTACTCGAAGAGGTTTTGGGCATCGATGTATCGGATATAGAGGTCGGAACTCGAAATCCATCGACTGGCATTAACCTACAGCCCTTTCTCGATGCGGCCGATGGCGGTACGGGAGAAATGCTTGACGAGGGTATTTCTACCTCTCCCAATCCCAAGTTAAACCCGGAAAATTTTCGCTGATTGTTGCTGGATCTACCTTAGCGTTATGCATGGAGACCGTAAAACAGGTCAGACGTAAAAGCATCCTGCGATTCTCCCTGTCTGACCTTCAATTTGATTGGGCATCTTCTCCAGTTTTTGCCTTTCTGCTGCTTGTGCTAAACTGTCTATCTAGTGCCTTGCCCTTGAAGTTAAAATAGGGCGAGGCAAACCTGTAGGCATAGAAAGGTAAAAACAACTCACGAATTGCGATCGCAATTCAAGTGGGGTCGCCGTTTTTCCAACAGCTCTATCGCCTAGTTGTGTGGGAGTGGGTTATCCCCCTCTTTTTTTATTGCCGATATGACTCATCCTCTAATCCCTAAAATTATTGACTTGGCTACACCTGTTGCCCGAGAGTTAGGCTTGGAATTAGTGGGTGCTGTCTTTCAAACCCACTACAGTCCCCCCGTACTGCGAGTAGATGTTCGCAATTCACAAGCCGGTACGAGCTTACAGGACTGCGAGTTGATGAGTCGATCGCTCGAAGCGACATTAGATGCAGTCGAGCTAATTCCCGATGCTTACGTATTGGAAGTTTCTAGTCCCGGAGTCTCGCGACAACTGAGTGCCGATCGAGAATTTACTGCCTTTAAAGGATTCGCCGTGACCGTCAAGACCGAGGAACCCATTGACGGACAACACCAATGGGAGGGTCAACTCGTCAAGCGCGACGATGATGCGGTTTACATCAATCGCAAAGGTCGGGCGATCGCCATTCCTCGCTCTCTAGTGACAGAAGTTCAGCTAAGCGATCCGTAGCCCAGACGACACGACCCAGAAAACAGGACTCGACGCGATCGCCCAATCGTGAATTCTTACACTTAACGCAAAAATTAGCTCTAAAAAATTAGTCCTATGTCCATGGTAAAACTCCCCGGTTTGGGGGAATTGATCGACAGTATCAGTAAAGAGAGAAACCTACCCAAACAATCGGTTCAAGCGGCCTTACGAGAAGCACTCCTCAAAGGATACGAGCGCTTTCGTCGCACCCAGCGCATGGATAGCACCCAGTTTGACGAACACTATTTTGATAACTTCGAGGTCGAACTCGATGTAGAAGAAGAAGGATTTCGGGTTCTGGCGACCAAATCGATCGTCGAAGATATCTCGACCGCAGACCACGAAATTTCTTTGCGAGAAGTGCAAGAAGTTGCCGCCGAAGCTCAACTCGGCGATACTGTCGTTCTCGACGTGACGCCCGATCGCATCGATTTCGGACGCATGGCGGCCATCCAAACCAAACAAGTTCTCGCCCAAAAACTGCGCGATCAGCAGCGCAAGCTGATTCAAGAAGAGTTCCAAGACATCGAAGGCACCGTTCTGCAAGCCCGCGTATTGCGGTTCGAGCGCCAATCGGTGGTCATGGCTGTCAGTAGCGGATTCGGTCAGCCCGAAGTCGAGGCCGAACTCCCGAAACGAGAACAGCTACCCAACGATAACTATCGTGCTAATGCAACCTTTAAGGTGTATCTGAAAAAGGTCTGTGCCGGACCGCAACGGGGACCGCAACTTTTAGTTTCCCGTGCCGATGCCGGTTTAGTCGTATATTTGTTCGATAATGAAGTCCCCGAAATTCAAGATGAAGTGGTGCGCATCGTCGCTGTCGCCCGAGAAGCCAATCCGTCCTCGCGCTATGTCGGCCCGAGAACCAAAATCGCCGTCGATACCCTCGAGCGAGAAGTCGACCCCGTCGGGGCGTGCATTGGAGCTCGGGGATCGCGCATTCAGGTGGTGGTTAACGAACTGCGAGGGGAAAAAATCGACGTAATTCGCTGGTCGCCAGACCCTTCCACCTACATCTCCAATGCTTTAAGTCCCGCGCGGGTCGACCAAGTGCGTCTGGTCGACCCCGAAGCCCGTCAAGCTCACGTTTTAGTCCCGGAGAACCAACTCAGTTTGGCGATCGGAAAAGAGGGGCAAAACGTTCGTCTGGCCGCTCGTTTAACGGGTTGGAAAATCGATATTAAAGATAGTGCCAAGTACGAACCTCCTGCCGAAGAACCATCTGTCGAAGAACCACCCGCAGAAGAACCAATTCTCGACAGCTTACCCCCAGAAATCGAGGAAGACTCGCTTCTCCATATTGAAGGAGAGTCCCTGGATATAGAGGAGGAAGAAACCGACGCGGAAATGGTGGAGGATGTACCCGCCCCCCCCGTTACGATTCAATCACAAGAGGAGGATGAAACCTAACTACCGACGTTGTGTCAGTTGTCGAAAAGTTGACGATCGCGACAGTTTCTGGCGCGTTGTCCGGCTCTACCCGTCCCATCAGCTACAATTAGACAAAGGGATGGGGCGTTCGGCATACATCTGTGCCCAGGCAAAATGCCTGAAAATCGCTCAGAAAAAAAATCGACTGGGGAATGCCCTGAAAGTCACTGTCCCCCTTCAACTGTACCAAACCTTATGGCAGCGTTTAGCGCCGAGAGAAGATGGGGAATCAAGTCTAGGGCATCCGTGAAGAAAAGGTGTTCGGTCTGCGGCGATCGGGTGTTCGGTTCGACTCGACTCCTGTAAACCCCTTCCTCAAATCGCTTTCATTTCAACCCCAGTGTCCAGCACCCAGTTCCCTAGTCCTAGTTTTCCCCAGAGAGGTCAAAGTGGATGAGCAACGGCAAAGTCAGAATCTACGAGTTATCACACGAACTCGAGCTAAAAAACAAAGATATCTTAACAATCTGCGAGCAACTTGACATCGCAGTGAAAAGTCATAGTAGTACAATTACATCAGATGATGCCGATCGCATTCGGTCGGCTGCCGATCGTATTCCCTCCTCAACTAGCGTGAAGCCCGTCCCAAAACCATCCAATAAACACTCGAAAGACTCTCAAAAACCGCAAATTTTGGTAGTAAAACCTCAATCTCCTCGTCCCGCGAGTTCGACCCCCACTGGGACCTCGCCCAAACCCCAGCCTCCCTTGGCTCGACCTACTTCAGAATCGCTAGAACCTCCAGCTCGAAATAACATCTCGCCTTCTCCAGCGTCCCAGAGTCAGAGTGAAGTGCAGACCGTAGCGCCCGAGGAAGCTCGACCCCCAAGCTCGTCACCTCCGGTTTCCAAACCGACTCCCGAAGCCAAAGAGACCGATGATGATGGGGTCTTGTTACTCGCACCGCCGGTAGACCGATCGAAAAAAGTTGAGGGGCAACCAACCGCCAATCGTCCCGTTCTCAAACCCCAAAAGAGCGATAAGAGCGATCGAGACACCTCTGATTCTAACGGTCGTCCCCAAGAAAAAGAAGCAGCGACCGTTCAAATCGCGACCAAACTCGATAAACCGCGACCCAGCAGACCCACCAGACCCAAGCCAGCGGCAGAGGCTGCGTCGTCGGGAGCGAAACTGCCGGACTTACAGCGACCGCAGCAAAAGATCGTCCGGGTCAACACCTCAGAAACCTCGGATGTGGAGAAATCTACGGACGACAAGTCCGACGCAACAGAAATTGAAGACCCCATTCTCAAGGCAAAACCAACTCGTCCTGCCAAGCGGGTGGAGAAAAAGCGCAAGGAAGAAGAAGATGACGTACAAGAGTTATTAAACAAGGGCGCTAACAAGACCAAGCGCGGGCGCAGGCTCAAACCCATCGATGACGATGATGACGATATTGACAGCGAATTGTTGGCCAATTCCGTTTCATCCGCTCAGGTCAGCCTTTCTATCGCCCGTCCGCCCAAGTCACCGTCCTCTGCTAAACCCACGGCGGCAGTGACAAGTGCGGTCAAAGCGAAGAAACCACCGTCTCGGGATCATCACTCTTCTCGAGGAGGACGCAACAATCGACGCAATAGCGAACCCAAAGTCGAACGTCCGGAATTCGTGGCGATCGCCGACAACATGACCGTCCAAGAGTTAGCCAACGCTCTGGCCGTTGCCGATACGGAAATTGTCAAACGGCTATTTATGAAAGGGATTGCCGTCAACGTCACCCAAACGTTGGATGTGGCCACAGCCACCTTGGTCGCTGAAGAGTTAGGCGTTTTGGTTGAAACTCCTGAAGCCGAGTCAGAAGCCCGTAAAGGCACGGAAATGATCGACGAAGGAGATTTGGAGAACCTCCAACATCGTCCGCCAGTGGTCACGATTATGGGACACGTGGATCACGGAAAAACCACGCTGCTCGATACGATTCGCCAAACGAAGGTCGCCCAGGGAGAAGCTGGGGGCATCACCCAGCATACGGGAGCCTACCATGTCGATGTAACCGGAGAAGATCGAGAAACCCAGCAGATCGTCTTCTTGGATACCCCCGGTCACCAAGCCTTTACGAAGATGCGGGCGCGGGGGGCGCGGGTGACGGATATCGCGATCCTCGTCGTGGCAGCCGACGATGGAGTCCAGCCTCAGACCATTGAGGCCATCGACCACGCCAAAGCTGCCGAAGTCCCCATTGTGGTGGCCATTAACAAGATCGATAAAGAGGAAGCCCAACCCGATCGCATCAAGCAGGAATTGATGGAACACGGTCTGGTTCCCGAAGAGTGGGGCGGCGAAACGATTATGGTTCCCGTGAGTGCGATCCAGGGCGAGAACCTCGACAACCTTCTCGAGATGATTTTGCTGGTGGCCGATGTTGAAGAACTCTCCGCCAATCCCGATCGTCCGGCCAAAGGAACGGTCATCGAAGCTCATCTAGATAAAGCACGAGGTTCGGTGGCAACCCTTCTGGTGCAAAACGGCACCCTGCGCGTTGGCGATGTCCTCGTCGCCGGTTCCGTGTTCGGAAAAGTCAAAGCGATGATGGACGATCGCGGCGAGCGAGTCGAAGCCGCAACCCCATCCTTTGCGGTGGAAGTACTGGGGATGAACGAAGTTCCCGCCGCTGGGGATGTATTCGAGGTGTATTTGAACGAGAAAGAAGCTCGCGCGATCGCCGATCGAGAAGCGGACAAACAACGTCAAGCTCGCTTAATTACCAAACCCGGACGAACGGTGAGCCTCAACAGCCTTTCGGAGGCCAAACGACAGGGCGAACTCAAAGAACTCAACCTGATTATCAAAGCCGACGTTCAAGGATCTCTCGAAGCGATCTCCGGATCGCTCCAGCAATTACCTCAAGATGAAGTACAGTTGCGAGTCCTCATGGCCGCTCCGGGGGAAGTCACCGAAACCGACGTAGATTTGGCCGCCGCTAGTGCAGCCGTCATTATCGGGTTTAACACCACCTTTGCCAGTGGAGCGCGGCAAGCCGCAGAAAACGAAGGAGTAGACGTACGCGAATACAGCGTCATTTACCGACTGCTCGACGATATCCAAGGGGCAATGGAGGGTCTGCTCGATCCCGAGTTGGTCGAAGAACCCCTCGGTCAGGCGGAAGTCCGGGCAGTATTTGCCGTGGGTCGCGGAACGGTTGCTGGCTGCTACGTTCAGTCAGGTCAGCTCGTCCGCAACTGCAAGGTACGGGTTCTCCGTGACAGTAAAGTCATTCATGAAGGCATTCTCGACTCTCTAAAACGGGTAAAAGATGATGTCAAGGAAGTCAATTCCGGCTATGAGTGCGGCATCGGTCTCCAAAGCTTTAATGGTTGGAATGAAGGAGATACGATTTCAGCCTATCGTATGGTTACAAAACGGCGTACTTTGGCAACTCGATAGGAAATTCATCAAACCATGAAGAGTTTCCTTGGGGGGGTTTGCGAACTCCCCCTTTTTATGGCGCGATGGGAAAACATGAAATCATCAATATTGGTGAGCTGGCTCTCTTTGACGATCTTACTCATTAGGACATCGTCAAAGAGAGCCGGAAAAGAAACTCGCTCGTTCCTTCTCTAGCGTCCTAACCTGGATTATTCACCAAACGCCTAAATCCCGATCGCCAGCCAACCTTAACAAACAGACTGTTTGCCCGATGAATTTCTGGTTGGCTTGCCAGATAAGGCTTTGAGAACTTTTCGTCAAACCTGATGAATAATGCAGGCTAACCGCTGTTAATCGTGTCAGAATATTGGAAATCCTATAAGTGTGTGGCATCGAGTGAAAATCCCACGAGTTGGCAGCCGCGCGATCGCGATCGCCTTTTATCTTGCATTCCGGTCGATGAGTCCGGCATTTTCTCAGAATTTCAAACCCTCTGGCTCCTCTCAAGAGAATTCTTCGATCGATCCCCCTACTTCACTCGATTGCTCGACTGTTACCCCCTACACTTTCTACGGTCACCTTCCTTATCCCGAAGTCCCGCCTCAAAACTTAGTCGAAGTGGGCAACAGCGAGCGCTTAGAGCGCTCTGCTGCCATTAGTTTTCGGCAAATGCAGATTGCCGCTGCCAGGGATGGGGTGACATTGGTTCCTCTGTCTGGATTTCGCGATCGAGCGCTCCAAACCGAGCTATTTTATACGATCGCCGCCCAACGAGGTCAAAGCCTACAACAACGCGCCCGCGTCTCCGCTCCGCCCGGCCACAGCGAACACCATACAGGTTATGCGATCGATATCGGTGACGGAGTCGATTCTTGGTATGATTTCAGCCAAGACTTCGAGCGGACAGCTGCTGGACAATGGTTGATGAAAAATGCCCAAAATTATGGGTTCGAACTTTCCTTTACTCGAAATCACCCTTGCGTTAGCTACGAACCTTGGCACTGGCGGTGGGTGGGCGATGCCGATAGTCAATTTGTTTTTCAAACGGCTCGAGACTTAGTTCCTGGCATTCGCTCCGAGCTGCAAGAAATCGAGCTTCAAGAGCGGTCCCAACCCAAGATCAAATCTACCCACACTCCTCATTAGAAATCACGGTTTAACTGTGCCGCGCAATGTCTTAACTGACGCGATCGAGCTTCTAGAATTATCGATCGCACGACCAACCCGCGCAATGTCTTAACTGACGCGATCGAAGAGGGATATAAACCCGTCTCAATCCATCGCGGCCAACATCAAACGAGCGCGGTGGGTTCCTAGCACCTGGTGCGTTCGTGCATCCACGACCCCCGTCACCACCAATCCCTGCTCGGCTTGAAACACCTTTACTTTTTCTACGGTGATTCCATCAAACTCTCCCATGGGAACCATCCCTAACTGATACTGCACCATCTGCACCAGCGCCCCGCTGTCTCCCAATTTCACCGTCGGCAAACCGTACTCGAAAGCATAAAGAATTTGCTGGGTTTGGGGACCGATGCGTCCGTCAGCATTTAACCCCTTATCTTTTTGGAATCGCTTAACGGCATTCTCCATTCGAGTATCGAAAAACTCCCCGGCAAAAGCCGTGGGATTTCCTGCCGTATAGCCAAAATCGTTGAGGCGCTGCTTGGTCTGGCGCACGAACTGACCTGCTTCTCCTTTTTTCCAAACTCGAGTACTCGACGTTCCGTTCGAGCCGTTCGCCACGGCAATGGCGTAAGTTCGTGCGGCTTTGAGTGCTGCGAGCGTCCGAGTTCCGACGACCCCATCCACCTTCAATCCCCACGCAGCCTGAAAGC
>NZ_JADEXN010000204.1 GCF_015207075.1 Zarconia navalis LEGE 11467 | reverse complement strand
TCCCCCAGCGATCGAAGGTGGATTTCAAACACCGATGACAGGCTAATCCCTGACATTTTTCCTCGGCGGAAAATGAGGGAGATTGCGGTTCTGGAGAAGCCGTCGTTTGCTTTGCCGGATGAACGCAAATGTAGTGGGTAGAGTCGAGATTCGATCGCATCCACCAATCTCGGGTTGTGGGATAGATACCTCGGGGAATCAGAGCGTCATCCCATCCGCAGGCTGTGCTAGCGTCGCGTAACGCACCACTGCTAGGATACTGAGTGTCGACGATGCGCAAGTCTCGAACTTGCAAGCATTGTTGCTGCGAGTCGCACTCTTCTAACTTTTTTGTCAGTTCTCGATCGTGGGGTTCTATTGCGGCGGCTTTTCGGTAGTAGTCCGCCGCTCCATCGTATCGCCCGGAGTCAAATTGGACGCGACCGAGATAAGTATAGGTTTCTTTTAGATACCGTTCCATATCTGGAGAATCAGGTTGCCGGTATAGTGTGGCAATCAGTTGGCCCGTCGCAAACCGCGCCCGATCGAAATCATCAACAGCCACCAGTTGCGCCATTCGCTGGCAATATGCTTCCACCCACTCCGGCTGACGGGCGATCGCCCGGTGAAAGTAGGCGAAGGCTGCTTGGCGTTCTCCTAGTTCCATTAGAGAAAACCCACAATCGATTTCGGCTGCTATTAGACCCGCCTGGAGTTCCATCGCCCGTTGGAAACAGGCAACTGCCTCGCCGTGGCGATCGCTTTTTTGGTAAGCTTTGCCCAAATTGTAGTGAGTTAAAGCACGATTGGGATTTAATTCGATTGCTCGATGGTAAGCGGCGATCGCTCGATCGAATTTACCTTGAAGGAGCCACCACTTCCCTAAATTATTGTAGAGGGGGACGAATTTCGGGTCGATGGAGCGTGCGGCTCGATAGGCGGCGAGGGCTTCGTCGAATTGTTCTAAGCCAACGAGGAGGCAACCTAGATTATTGTAAGCATAGAGGCGATGGGGATGAGTTAGATCGAACCGATCGAGTGCGAGTTCGTAGCAGCGAATCGCATCGGTTCGCTCGCCCTGTCGCGTCAATACCGACGCGAGTTGGTAATACGCCATCGCCCAATCCGGTTGAAGGGCGATCGCCCGTTCGTACCTATCTCGGGCTGCGGCTAAATCTTGCTGTTGGTGTTGAATCTCGCCGAGTTCGTAGTGGAGTTGGGGATCGTTTGGCTGCATCGAGATCGCCTTTTTATAATGCCCAACGGCTTGAGACAGTTCCCCGGCACTGGCGTGAATTCTGGCTTGATGGTGGTGGTTTGCGTGGGGGTTTGCTTTGGGAATAACATCTCCTAGGGACAAGCCTTCTCGATCGTTCCCCAACGCCATTTGAGCCAGTTGCTGCTGTTGCAGTGGCTCAACCATCGCTCGTCGGTGCGACTGCTGTCGAATGAGACGAGCCGATGCTGTGGGGGGTTCTACCTTCATGGACGATCGCTGGCTTTCTCGCAAGTGTCTATAAGTTCCTACTTCGCAGCGACAATAGGCAATTGCCCGTTCCCATCGACAGTAAGAGCTGGCGGAGATCTTGTGGTGCCGAGGTTTTTTCGGACAAACCGCAAATGCGACGCTGGGAAAATTTTATAGATAACACCCGAAACCCAAACGCTTGACTCTGAGAAAAATTCTTGGAAGAGCTTTAGATTCATACTTGCTCTTGGCAGATCGGCTTTTCTCGTTTGGGAAATCTGAAAAGTTGAGTTAGTTAATTCTTAATTGTTTTTCGCGCTGCGTCATCCGTCATTTTACTGAAGTTCGATCGACATCGTTTTTTGCTCGTCTCAGTACTATTTCCGAGGAACGATCTCCAATTGGGTTGAATAACCATTCGTCAGACATCTAAATAAACCGATCCCGAACCCTTGCAGTGCAAGGGTCAATCGCTAATTTTGGGAGCTGAGGAGGTGACAAACACATCACACACCAAACAGAAGAGAATTGTTGCTAAGTCTGGGTAATTCTCCGGCAGGCGAAATGAAAGAAAAAACACAAACTCTAGCGAAAAACCACAGTCCCAGTGCAGCTTACAGGACTGTGGCTTATAAGTTGTGCAGATTGAATGCTTCTCAATATTTACTGAGTGATTAGCAAGCAATCGAGTTGGAAATTCAAACCGACATCGAAGGTGATTTCCAATAGAGGCGATTGAGTGTTTGGAGCTTAGAAGCTGCCAAATTCGGTTGAATCGCTGGCAATATCGATGATTTCGACTAAACCGGTATCTTCATTGAAGGTCAGATCCGAACTCTCGAAGCGAATCGAGTCGCCTTCTGACGCATCGAAGTCAGCAATGACATCACCCAATCCAACTTTGAAGATATCGGCACCGTCACCGCCAACAAGCGTATCTTCTCCAGCGTCACCAGCGAGCAAGTCGTCGCCTTTACCACCATTGAGAGAGTCGTTGCCCTCACCACCGCGAAGGACATCATTACCTTGACCGCCATGGAAGCGATCGTCTCCACTTTTCCCGATGACCGTGTCGTCGCCTTGGTTGGCAAATACAGTATCATTGCCTTCGGCAGCGAGAATAAAGTCATTTCCAAGACCGGCATGAATCAAATCGTCACCAAGTCCAGCGCGGATCGTATCGTCTCCAGAACCGCCGAGAACCGTATCGTCCCCACGACGGGCCATGATAAAGTCATCGCCGTTCAAACCTTCAATGAGGTTAGAGTCATTTGAAGCGACGATGTTGTCGCTGCCGGGTGTACCAACAATAAATGTCATTCGCTTTGCTCCTTTTGTGTCTTCTAATTGCTTGCGTATTCTCGTGACTGTCATTCCCTTGCGGGCTTGACGCCAAGAAGATCCCAGTTTTGCACTTTAACTGGTCGTTTGCTTGAAACAGTAAGACACGAGCTTACCTTATATAGCAGTACGTACCAGACTCCCGATCGGTATCTAAACGAGTTAGATTAATTGCTTGACTTTAGCTCAGTCTGCTAGAACTTTGCTTAACCTATGAATCATAGTAGGTGGATTCAATAAGAACGTCATCCGTTGATATACGTAAATCACGTATATTTTTTTCTTGTAGAGGACTATATAAACATCAATCTCAGCATAATTACTGGCTAAAATATGCGTATTTCCACGCATATTTTTTGATGCACTAACTGTCCGATTTGTCAATTCGCGATCTAGCTTAAATTCATAGAACCCATTTCATAACAACTTCGAGCAGAAAAATGGAAACTCAAAAATATAAGTCCCGTACGGGTTTGAGAGAGCTTCGGCTCAGAGCTTGACGCTCTGGCTCTGAGTGGGTTATCCAATCGGTGACAAAAGTCCTAAGTTAGGCTTGGGTGACAAAACCTAACAACGGCAACCAAATACATTGAGGAAAAGATAGAGTGTTGAGAAGCTGACGGCCTGACATAAGTACCTTATGCTCTGTCTATATCCTGCTTGTTGCCGCTCTTCGATCGTTGTTAGCAAATTCGATCGCCAATAAGCCTTTACCTGCCGTCAAGCCAGTCGTTCGATCTTCACTAGAAATCAAGAGGTTGACATAGATGTGTCAGGCAGCCGGGTTAGGGAGTCATAGATTGCGAGCATTCAGCTTTTGAATGCGAAAGGTAAGCATTCGTTAAATCTTTAGGACTCTCATCGCAAGGGACTCGTCGTCTTGAGCTTTGAGCCAGGGCAAAAATAGAACGATCGCGATCGTTCTTTCAATTTCCAACAAGTCTCTTAATCCTGAATTCTCCCGCTCGAGGTTTATTTTAAGCTAACAGCGAACGATCGAGCGCTGAATACCCACGATAGATTGGTCTTAATTGTTCCCATGAATTCATCATTTTCTATATAGCTTATTGCTTATCTAAAATCCTTGAGTCGCTCTTTAAAATCAAAGAGAGGAAATATAAACTCTAATAACCCGATAAACCAATAAGATTCTTAAGTTCTCCGACGATCGCCCCGAAGTAAGGGATAAACATGAAAGCAGATCCTACTCACTAACAACAAGCAACAATATGGGAGAACACAAACGGATTGGCATCCTCACCAGTGGCGGCGACTGCGCGGGACTCAACGCTGTGATTCGCGCTGTCGTGCATCATGCTGTGGGGAACTATAACTGGGACGTTTTAGGGATTCGCAACGCAACACTTGGATTGATGCAGCGCCCTCCCCAAGTGATGCATTTAACACCCGAAAATACCGATGGCTTACTGACAATGGGAGGAACCATTCTCGGAACCACCAACCGGGGTAATCCCTTTGCCTTCCCCATGCCCGATGGAACAGAACGCGATCGCTCGAATGAAATTGCTCGAGGCTACCATCAACTCAAACTCGATGCCCTAATCGGGATTGGTGGGGATGGCAGTTTGGCGATTTTGCGGCGTCTGGCCCAGGAAGGGGGAATCAACCTCATCGGTATTCCCAAAACCATCGACAATGATGTAGGGGCAACCGAATGCTCGATCGGCTTCGATACAGCCGTTAATATTGCCACGGAAGCCCTCGATCGCCTTCATTTTACCGCCGCGAGCCACTCTCGGGTCATGATTCTCGAAGTTATGGGTCGCGATGCCGGACATATTGCCCTCAATGCAGGGATTGCCGGAGGCGCGCATGTCATCCTAATACCCGAAATTTCTTACAAAATAGCAAATGTGTGTCGTAAAATTCGCCAGCGCCAAGATCGAGGGCAAAATTTCTCAATTGTCATCGTCTCGGAAGCCGTTTGTACCGAGTCGGGAGAGTTAGTCACGAAAATGGAGCAATTTGGTGAGAGTCGCCTCGGAGGAGTGGGACAGTATCTCGCCGAGCAGATTTCGCACCACAGCGATGCCGAAACTCGGGTGACGGTTTTGGGCCACATTCAACGCGGTGGTATTTCCTCCCCTCTCGATCGACTGTTGGCTTCGTCTTTTGGCGTGGCAGCTGTAGACGCGATCTCCGAGGGTCGATACGATCGAATGGTGGCTTGGCAAAATCGACAGATTGTCGAGGTTCCCATTGCCGAGGCGATTGCCAATTACCGGGCGGTGAACCCCCAAGATACTTTGGTGAAAACCGCCCGAGGCTTGGGAATTTGTTTGGGCGATTGAGATCTATATCCGAGTAAATTCGCTAGACTTTGAGGATGAAATACTCTTCCTCAGAGCGATCGACCGTTCGCCAAACCTCACTCATGGCCGATGAAGAGATTTCGCGCCACACGCTCTGGTTATGCGTGGGTGCGGTCTCATTTTTATTGTTTTTTGTCAAATTCGGTTTTGTTCGTTCCGCACCCATAATCTCGGTGACAGAAGTGGCAGAAATCGAAAGTCCGACGACTGTCGAAAAAATCGCTACCTTTGCCCGATCGAGGCTCGATGGAGCTAAAACCGAGCCGGCCGCCCAGTCAAAAATTCGTTTGACTATCGATTTAAGCGATCGTCGCCTGTATCTATACCAAGCCGATCGTCTGGCTGGCAGTTATCCCGTGGCGATCGGACAAGCGGAGTGGGAAACCCCAACCGGTACGTTCGAGGTGATTCACATGGAAAAAAATCCCGTGTGGGAGCAACCGATCAACGGCAAAATCGTCGCACCGGGGGAGGAAAATCCGTTGGGCGAGCGGTGGATCGGTTTCTGGACCGATGGTACCGTGCACATTGGAATCCACGGCACATCCGACGAGAGCCAGGTGGGACAAGCTATCTCTCACGGCTGCCTGCGAATGCGAAACTCGGAAATTCGCCGATTGTACGATCTCGTTTTCTTAGGCACCCCGATCGAAATTCGAGATTAGGTGAGGTTTTCGGAAGGATAGATTGTAAATTTTGGTTAATGGTATAGAATACTCTTCAATCTACTTTTACCAAATCTTTACAAAAGGAGATACCAAAGTATGGTTAACCAAACGGGTGCTAATTGGCTCGGACGCTCTCTTACCCTATTGGGAGTTGCGGGAGCCAGCGTTCTCCTGAATTTACCAGCCGCAGCCGAATCGGCTCTCGAAGGCTCGATCGAAAACTCAGCCATCGAAACCATCGCCGAAACGAAGTCTGAAGAAACCGCCTCAGCTAGTGGAACGATTGTCGATATCGCCGCAGCCAGTGGCTCTTTCGATACCCTCGTAGCAGCTCTAGAGGCCGCCGGTTTAGTAGAAACTCTTGCTGGGGAAGGACCTTTCACTGTGTTTGCCCCGACTGATGAGGCTTTTGCCGCGCTTCCTCCGGGAACTGTAGAAGAATTGTTAAAGCCGGAAAACCAAGATGTCCTCATCGAGATTTTGACTTACCACGTGGTTCCCGGTTCAGTTATGTCCACCGATCTCGAATCTGGATCGATTCCCAGCTTGCAAGGAGAAGCGCTCGCCGTTGACTTGAGCAACGGTGTGATGGTAGGAGATGCGATGGTAATCGAGGCGGATATTCCGGCCACTAACGGTACGATTCATGTCATCGATACGGTGATGCTGCCCGAAGGGGTATTGTCTGTGGAGGAAGCACCGATGCCCGACGGGATGATGATGCCTGAAGAGATGATGATGCCTGAAGAGATGATGGAACCGGACGAGATGATGATGCCTGAAGGTAGCACTCGCTAAGTTCGAGTTGCTTCGGTTAAGATTCTGCAGCTGTTGGAAATTCCTAGTGTGAAAGTAAACCCCGTCCCATGGCGACGGGGTTTTTATAGATCCGCGCTCGGTTCTAGCAATCAATTGCAATGACTCGCCAAAAACTGAGCGAGACGATTTACGATACATTTCATAAATTCGATCGAGGTGAAACTTTTTTGTAACGCGATACAAAGTTACATCTTTCTTTCACGAAGCCCTTTTATGACGACTCTTGAGAACCAGATGCCGGCAATTGGGGTCTAGGGAGATCGGAACTAGAGTTAAGTTGTTTGGGTACATCTATTCCGGCAAGCAGCGATGGTGCTGGCTCTTCGAGTGGACTCTCGTCGGATGGAATCGATTCTAGAAACTGTGGAATGTTGGGGGAGACGTTGGTCGTTTTTGCACTGGAAATGAGAGATACCGTATCTCCTAAGGCTGTTGTCAAATCCGTTCGAGTTTTCGCGTGATTTTCCCGTTCTGTTTTTAGCGTCTCTCTCAAGCCTGCCAGTTCTTGACGCAAGTGTTCGCATTCAACGGTTCGATCGATTAATTTTGGCTTTAGCCCTTCGAGGGGTAGTTGTTCGATCTCTTGCTCTGCGGCATTTAATAAGTTGGTTTGTGACGGTTTAACAACATTTTGTCCTTGCCCAACTTGAGTCTGAAGCCGCTCGAGCTGGGTCTGAGCGGCTTGAACTTGGTCGCGACGCTGCTGGGCTTCTGTGGTGTAAAGCGATCTCCAATGCTCGGCACTAGCTCGGGCGGTGGCAAGTTCTTGTTTGACCCGAGCCAACTGCTGCTGCAGCGACTGAATTTCCCCAATCCATTGAGCGACGTTATTATCCATGGTTATTCTTGACGATCGAATTGCGAGTTGTGCGGATCGAAAACGAGTTTATTTGGAACCATTGGTCATTAAAGTTTTTCGGAGACGCTCGTTCTTGCCCCGTTACAAGCTCTCGGGCGCGCTCGATCGCGTACGTGAATCTTTTCGGGAGCAGTGAGTGCGATGGATCGAGTGTACCAAATTCCTTCGGTTTCTCAACAAGGGTTTTGAAGGGAAAATCCGGTTTTATTGTGACTCACTATCTTCTTTAAAACAGACTCCCAAGACGAAAAGAGCCAGCATTCTTCAACAGAGCACTGGCGTGAGTTTCAATATTTTCTGAGATGTCTATTGCTATTTTTCACGATCGAAAGTATCTTTTAAGACTGTCCGGGCGGCGAGATGATTGCGAGTTGTGGTGAGAATTTCGGCTTCCCGCTCCAGTCGCTTTAAAGTATCTTGCATTTCCAATAAGGCTTGTTGTTCTGAGGCAACGCCATAAAGATTGCCAGCGACCCAATAGGAGAGTTCTGTGGGTAAGCTGGGAATATCGTTAGGCAGATCGATACCCCGATCCATCAACTTGGCTGAGAGGCGAACCACGTCTTTGAGAAGTTGTTCGACGCTTGCTGCGAGGGTTGTTAAATTGCCTTCAGGCGGACGATCTTCAATCCACTCCACAAGACCGACGCGGTAGGGTTTTTCACGCACGTATTCGAGAACGCGAAACCGTTGTTGCCCCAAAGTCCAAATTTTCATCCGATCGTCTGGTAAGCGCTGATGTTGGATCACCTCAGCACAGCATCCAACAGATGCAGCTTCTCCATTGGCTGGGTCGAACATGAGTACCCCAAAACGACGATCGCTCTTCAAAATAGTATTCATCATCATCCGGTAGCGAAACTCAAAAATATGAAGGGGGAGCGGTCTACCGGGAAAGAGAACCACCTCTGGCAGAGGAAACAGAGGCAGTT
>NZ_JADEXN010000203.1 GCF_015207075.1 Zarconia navalis LEGE 11467 | reverse complement strand
CTTTTTGGGTGAAGGGTTCTCCGGCGCGGAGTTTTTCGAGGAGGTTGTACATTCCGGTGATGGTGATGTCGGGATGGGCGGCCTGGACTTGTTTGCGGTGGGAGTCGAGGCGTTCTCCGAGTTCGCGAATTTTTTGTTTTTGCGCTGGGGTGCGATCGGGGAAGGGGAAGGGATCGAAGCAGCAGGTTTTGTTGTAGCGCGGTCTATCTTCTAATGTTCCTCCTGCTGCTAATGCCCACGTCACATGAATTTTGCTCGATAAAATCCCAAATATTAATCCACTATCACTACCAATAGCAATCAAACCATGTTCCGGTAGAATTTTGCCATCAACTAGAATAAAAACTCTATATTTTGATGTTTCTGGAGTTACAATGTAACGAGATAAACCTTCAATTGCTCTTCGGGTTCTTGGCATTACTTCTCCAAACAGCCACCAATTCTCCCTTCTGCTTTTTCTAGAATTTATATCTCTTTCTGGTTTTACCTTTAGCAAAACTTTTTGAAAGGATTGAGGTGCTATTTTTTGTGCTTCTTCTGGTGTTATTCCGAAAAAATTAATGACTTTTCTATGTCTACAAAAATGTGTATAGCGGTTCTTAATCTGTTGAAGTACAGTAACAGCAATGAGAGAACCATCCGAATAAATTCTCCTTCGTGACTTGTGCGAAAGCTTTGTCTAATGCGTGTCTTAAATCGGTATAAGTTCTTGCACCAATGCGCCGGAGAATACTCTTAATCTTAGACCAGCAGTTTTCAATCGGTGAGAAATCGGGAGAATAGGTGGGTAGATAAATGATACGTGCGCCAACGGCTGCCACTAAAGCTTCGATTTGTGCACTTTTATGAATTGAACAGTTATCCATCACGACCACTGCCCCCTTCCAAAGTTTCGGTCGTAACTTTTGGGCGATAAAGGCATCAAAGGTGAGTGCATCGACTGAATCCAAAGCACTCCATTGAGTTAAGAGTCCGGTTAAACTGATTGCCCCAATCAATGAAACATTTCGCCCTTTGCGGTGCGGACGTTCGGCATAAGCCCGTTTTCCCGGTTTAGCCCGCGCACATTTGCGAAGGAAGGAGAGATTCACCCCCGCTTCATCTAAGAAGACCAAATCTTTGACCGGAATCCCACGGAGCAGTTGCCAGTACTCGAATCGGGCGAGTTGGACTTCATCACTACCTTTTTTCGTGGGGTGGAGACTTTTTTTTTGAAGCGCAGGTTGAGCCGCAATCGTACCATTCGATCGACAGTAGCCACACTAATCAAACGTCAGTTCGGGTTAAGCCGCAGGCGGTAATGCCCACTCTAGTTGTAGTTCGGGCTTTTTCGGCTGGTGACAATAGGCAATTAGACCGCAGATGACGTTCACGAAGCAGTTAATGGGACTGCGGTGACGAGAATGCTCGATCTGGGAAATATTCTTGAGCTGGTCAATAACGGTTTCGATAATAGAACGCTTGCGAGCCAACAATTTGTCTGTGAGCCGCATCAGCTTGTTCTTCATATTTCGTCGAGGTTTGGCAAAAAACTCGATCTTGAAGGTGTCAAGGAGTTGTGTGGCAAGTTTCTTCGACACATATCCCCGGTCAGCAAACACTTTTCCACTCAAGCCGTCAAGTCAGTCAAATGCAGGTTTTCGGTCGTCCGTATTGCCAGGAGTCAGGGCTATGTTGAGCAACTCACCCTTTTCACTCACAACCAAGTGCAGTTTCAAGCCATAGAACCAACCCACAGAGGTTTTCCCCCGAGCTGCTATTTTTTTAAAGACCTGATGCTGGGAAATACGGCGATTATGGCAAACTTTGAGGCTCGTCGCATCAATAAAACTGATACCCGTGCAAGAACCAAAGCACGCTTTGAGGTAGCAACATAGCGGAAATAAGCATGAGGGAGTCCACTCAATAAATCGTTGATAACTCACCAGATGGGGAAATTCCGAGTGCCAATACTTTCCAACATGGTGATTGTAGTAGCTTTTGAAATTCCGATAGTGACTTTGATGGAATGCAATCAGGAGCGTCATAATTTCGCTCAAACTCATAGAGCGCTTACGTTGACGGGTTTTAAATCCATGAGTAAGTAGTTGTCTGTGCCATTGCGGTTCGAACACTTGACAAAAGTCATCGACGTCACAGAAGAGTTCTTCTAAGCTGTACATAACGGAGGACAGAGCTGATGGTTTAGTCGATCTCAGCTTACCTGTTCCTCCTTTTCTTATCCCGAACTGACGTTATTTACTCACTTCATTACCTGTGGCGTTTGGGAAGCCGTCTATATCCTCGATGGATTGCTCAAAAACACTTCCGATATTCAACCCGATACTCTCCATGCCGATACTCAAGGGCAATCATCGACGGTATTTGCTCTTTCTTATTTGTTGGGAATTGAGTTAATGCCTCGGATTCGGAACTGGAAGGATTTAGATTTTCTGCGTCCCCACGAGGCTGAGGTTTACGAATATATCGATCCCTTATTTGATGATGTTGCTCAATGGAAATTGATTCAAACCCATTGGCAGGATTTGATGCGGGTCGTACTCTCGATTCGGGCCGGAAAACTCTTACCCTCAACGGTTTTGCGAAAATTGGGCAGTTATAGCCGCAAGAATCGCTTGTATCAGGCTTTTCGAGCTTTGGGCAAAGCGATCCGGACGATGTATCTGCTCAGATTCATTTCCGATCGCCGTTTACGTCGAGAAGTTACTGCCTGTACGAATATCGTTGAGAGTTATCATCACTTCTTGGATTGGTTATTTTTTGGCAAAGATGGGGTGATTACAGAAAATGACCCTGTAGAGCAAGAAAAGCGGTTGAAGTACCTCGATCTGGTGGCGAGTGCGGTCATTCTTCAGAATACGGTGGATATGACCCGAGCGATCCAAGGTTTGAGTGCCGAGGGATTTGAGATGAATCGTCGGATGTTGGCAACGATGAGTCCTTACATCCACCGCAATCTCAAGAGGTATGGGGATTACGTGGTGGATTTGGAGAATATTCCTCAACCTTTCTCCGGAGCGATTCACTTGCCTCTTCAGATTCTTGAAACGTAGATCGGGCAAGACTTTGGCGGCTATCTTGCACTTTTTTACACGTATCTCGGCTCAACCCCCGGTTCAGTCAACTGATAATGCTTCTAATTTGGAATTACATCGAGGCGAGATCGATAAATTAGGAGGTTTTCGAGATGCTGTTGTGGTCTTTCCTGTACCTGGTTCTCGGGTCTACGGCAATTTGTGCCAGTTTCGAGCTTGCAGAAGAAATTGAATCTCTAAGTGCTGCGATCTTCGCTGTCATCTGTCTGTTCTTGAGTCTGTTCTTTGCTCCTCTGCCAGTACAACTACTCGTAGCGATGGTGTTGTTAGTACGCACCCAGTCTTCTGCCTCGACTTCGATCGATTAGTCGCCTTTCTATCCCTTTCGATCGCGAATGCGCTCTGCTCTTGAAATTTTTGAGGCGAACGTGCAAGTCCTGACGAGCCTGTCGAACTCGAATCGGGAGCACGACCAAAAAGCTCTCCCCTATTCGATCGCTCGCTTAACGCCGCCACCGCACCAGGCTACGATCGATCGCCCCGACAGACGGACAGCCACTTAAAGCCATCGCCCCATCGAGTTCGGCGCGCACCAGCTCCAAAACGCGACCCACACCCGCTTCACCATCCACAGCTAGCCCCCATAAAATCGGTCGCCCCAGCAATACGGCTTTTGCCCCCAGAGCTAGGGCCTTGAGAACATCCGTCCCCTGGCGAATCCCGCCATCGATGAGGACATCCACCCCATCTCCCACAGCATCCACCACTTCAGGCAATGCATCCAGAGAGGCGATCGCTCCATCGAGTTGCCGCCCGCCGTGATTGGAGACAACGATTCCGCGCACCCCGCAATCGACAGCTCGTTTGGCGTCATCACCGCGCAAAATTCCTTTCACCACCACCGGTAGGGATGAGATCGAGCGCAACCATTCCAAATCCCGCCAAGTGAGGCTTGCATCGAGCTGTTCGGCAAAATAAGCAAATAGACCCGATTCGCCCACCGCGCGGGGAATCGATACACCCGACAGGGTCACCAAATTGGCCAAAGCCATCCCCGTCGGCAAACAAAACTGATTTTTTCGATCGCGTTTGCGCGTTCCCAGTATTGGCGCATCGACAGTGACGCACAACGCCTCGTACCCAGCCGCCTCGGCTCGTTCCACCAAGCGCTGGGTGAGGGTGCGATCGCGATGGACGTACAACTGAAACCACAATCGAGATCCCGAACTGGAGACAGAGGCTTCTGGGGTCTGTGCGATTGCTTCTGCGGCGATTGCCACATCTTCTATACTCTGAGTCGATAGAGTGCTCAATACCATTGTCGTACCGCATCGAGCCGCAGCTCTAGCCGTTGCTAGTTCTCCGAGGGGATCGGCCAAACATTGAAATGCCATCGGCGCGATCGCCACCGGCACGACCCAATCTCGATCGAGTACCCGAGTTGTTAGATCTCGATGACTGACATCTACTAAAACCCTAGGTCTAAGCTCGATCGCCTCGAAGGCAGTGCGGTTGCTTCTAAGGGTAACTTCTTCTCCCGCACCACTTGTGTAGTAATCGAGTGCCATCGGCGAGAGAGACTCAGATGCGAGGGTTTCGTACTCGAATAGATCGATCGGTCGGTTCACAAATGCTCTGGGAGGGTAGATTTCATACCGTTCCCAAATTTAAAGCGGTCGCTCGAAGTTTGGGATTTAGAAAATTGCCACATCTCAATAGATATCTCCAGAAAAGAGAGCATAAGGAACGGGAATAAGACTAGATAGTTTCGATCGAAGAATTGATTTTATTTTTAATATCTACTAGATGTCTAGTGTTGATGAAGAGTGCGCGACCGCACAGATGAAATCTAGTTGAAATCCAGCGATCGCAAAGAGTTGAAAACTCAACTTCAACTCAGCCTAGATTTCATTGACGATACGACCCCTCATCAACCCTTGCATCTTCTAAGAAGTCTTTGATTCGGGGCGTGCAGTGCAAACTGTCAATTATTCACTCACTTTTTGCTTAAACGCTTTACCCGGACTAAAAGCGGGTACTTTCGTTGCCGGAATGTCGAGGGGTTCTCCCGTTGCCGGATTTCGTCCCGTCCGCGCGCTGCGGACTCTGGCTTCAAAGGAACCAAAGCCAATGAGTACGACTTTTTCATCCTCAGCTACCGTTTCCATAATGACTTCTACGATCGCGCCGAGTATGGTATCGGCTTCTTTTTTCGTCACACCGGCTCGTACCGCAAGTGCTGTTACTAATTCTGTTTTGTTCATAAGTCTAAAAAGAGTTAAGTCTATAAGAGAGCGAGAAACTCAGCGACAAATTATGCTCAAAGGAACGCGAACCATCAAGCGACTCAAGTTGCCGTTTATAAGAATTCGAGATCGGGACGTTTTGGGCGTTTAGAAACGACGTCGCTTTGACCTGCGCACGAGCGACAATTGAGAGTTTAACCGTCGGCAATGGTGGTATTTTGGGAACCAAACCCAAGAACCCACCATTTCGTTTGCCCAGATATCTTAGCAGGTGTACTTGCTTTTAATCACGCTCTTTCTACTTTTTCCAAGGTTTTGGGTCAACAAGCCGATCGCTAAAAGCAGTAAACTGAGGTCGAGTTTTTGGTTTGGGATGGACGATGTTACCCACCGATCTATTGAGTCATCGATACAATGGGGAAGAAATTATTCCCAAACGTCTGGCGATCGATCCGGGAAACCGTCAGGTGGCAGGCGATGCCATCGGGTTGTTTGAGAGTTCTGTTGGCATGACGCAAGGGGAACTTGATGGCAAGCTGCTCGAATTTGAAGGAGACAGTCCCGACTATCGCGTCAAGCGGGGATTGGCTCATATTCTCAAAAGTAAGTTTTGTACCATCGAAATTGTCAGTCCCCTAGACCCTCCAGCATTGCGCCAGCGTGTATTTACCCTTGCCGCTGCATCGATTCCCAGTCCCCAAAGAACCCCGGCTGTTTTGGAGCGAGTTGCTGACGAACTGAGTCGCCAGAGCAGTCGAGAAGTCTCTATCGATAGCGTGCGTCGCGGACTCTACGCTGATTTGCAAGAAAACCGCATCCTCACCCAATTCGAGACTCCCGAACCCGATGCGGTGCTGCATCGTTACAATCTTTCTCAAGTACAGGGGATTTTTTACCGCGCCAGTCATATTACCATTAACGCCCACCGGAACGTTCCGGGACAGTACAAGCTGTTATTTCGCTATCTGAAGTTGTTTGGGTTGATGGCGTATATCGAAGGTGATGCGGATTTTGGCTTTACGATTACCATCGATGGTCCGACGAGTTTGTTTAAACCCAGTACTCGCTACGGATTAGCGATCGCAAAGCTATTACCAGCTTTGTTGCACGTCACCAAATGGAGTCTCAAAGCGACGTTGCAAAACCGCGACTCTTATACCGGTAAGTGGAAACAAGGTCAGTTCGGTCTCAATTCCGATTGCGGTCTGGTAACCCACTATCCCCCCGGTAAACCCTACGATAGTATGTTGGAGCAATCTTTTGCTAAGCGATGGGAAGCGCTCAAATCTGAGTGGGTGCTGGAGCGGGAAGTAGACTTAATTCCCATCCCCGGTACGGTGATGATTCCAGATTTTCGCTTGGTTCACCCCGATGGGCGAGATTTTTTGCTCGAAATAGTCGGCTACTGGCGACCGGAGTAGCTAAAAAAGAAATTCGATCGGGTGCGGCGCTCGGGATGCGATAATCTGATTCTAGCCATTTCCGAACGGCTGAACTTAGAGAAAGCTGGGGTGCGGCTGACGGATATTCCGGTATCGGCGATCTGGTTTAAAGAAAAGTTACAACCCAAAGCAGTACTCGAAATTTTAGAGCGATCGCCTGCCTCAATTTAACTTTTGAAATCGAGAATTTTGCGCTGTTCGCCCCATCTTAGTGACTGACTCTCAATCGACGAATCATTTCTCGCACCACATCGGTCTTCGTTCGACCTCGTTCGATGCAGTAGCTTTCGAGGCGCTCCAACTCGCTTGCCGGTAAGCGGATGGTGAGCACTTTGTTGGAGGGGGGTTTGGTTCTTGTCATGGGGATCGACAACGTAACTACAACTTCACTTCTCAAACATCAAGATTTGTTGAGATATACTTAGTACATTGTACTTGCAAGCTCCGATGTACCACCAGATTATAACTCAGATGGTTCGCGTTTTTGACCGAAAGCATTTGATTTTCTCAGTCAGCTCGGGCGCGTCTAAACTCCAGTATTAAGTCATTTGTTGAAAATCCATTTCCGAAGTTCCCTGCCTCCTTTGTTCGCTCTTTGTGCGCTTGGGCATAACGCATGTCTCCCCCGATCCACACCTTCAATGTACGATCGCTTATCGATCGAAGCGATATGCAACTGTTTTCGAGGTCTTGAATTGACAATGTTTGAGGGACGCACCATCGAGCACAGCCCATCGATCGAGACGGAAAATCAAGTGTTTGCGCGATTATGTCGCACATCGAACGATTGGGTAAAGACTTAGATCGAGAGCAAGGTTCGCAGACTAAAATATGAGGTATCGAGTTAAGCTAGAAAGAAATCTAGGTTAAGCATCCGAATAATGAGCGATCGAAGTCCCTACGAACAGCTTGGGGTGAGTGAGGATTCTTCCTTTGATGAAATCCAAGCCGCACGCAGTCGCCTACTAGAAGAGAATGCAGGCGATCGGAAACTTTCAGAAAAAATCGAAATGGCCTACGATGCGCTGTTGATGGAGCGCTTGCGAATGCGTCAGGAAGGAAAAATCAAAGTCCCAGAGCGCATCCGATTTCCCGAACGTTTGACTCCAGAAGCGCCACCCAACAAAACATCCTCACCGATCGATCGAACTCCAGCTTGGCTGCAAAGTACTCTCGACACACCCAGTCAGTCCGATATCCTGTGGCCGGCTGGCATCATGCTTGCTTTGAGTGCCTTGAGCATTGGGGCAAACTTCGCTCCCGTCGCCTTGGCATTAGGTGTCGGGACGAGCCTTTACTTCCTCAACCGAAAAGAAAAGCGCTTCGGTCGAGCGTTGCTGCTCACGGTGGCGACGCTGCTTGTGGGATTGTTGGCTGGGGGAGCGTTAGCCTCGTCCATCGCTCCTCAACTGGGGATTGTTGTGGATGTCAACACGCTAACAGCTTGGATAACGTTTTTCCTACTGTGGTTGACCACCAGCTTTTTGAAGTAGGGTCTTTTTCAAGTCCTATTTGAGGTCAGAGGGGTTTGCCGTCAATCGGTTAACAATTTAGTTCTGGGTCGTTACCGAACGGGTTGGATCGATTGGGAGAGGATCGATTCGACGGCTCGAGCGAGATCGTTGACGATTCGATCGGGGGCGTAAGCTGCAAGGCGATCGCGATCGCGAATGCCCG
>NZ_JADEXN010000202.1 GCF_015207075.1 Zarconia navalis LEGE 11467 | reverse complement strand
GTCTTGGTTCCCACCCCGATACCCCCGGCGATCGCGCCTCCCCTCGACAGCGTTACCGGCAGCGAAACCGATAATATCCTTTTGGGGAATGACAGCAATAACGAGTTTTTAGCGCTTGGTGGGAACGATCTCGTCGTCGGATTGGCCGGAAGCGATAACATCTTCGGTAATGAGGGAGACGATCGCCTGTTTGCCAATTCGGGAAACGATTTTCTCGATGGAGGTAGTGGCAACGAACAGATGTTTGGGGGTCGCGATAACGATTTTCTCGACGGGGGATTGGGAGACGATACCCTGCTTGGGGATCTCGGTAACGACTCGATTCTCGGTGGAGAGGGCAACGACTCTCTCTTCGGTCTTCAAGGAAACGATGTCATTGATGGCGGAAATGGAGATGATGCCATTGAGGGAGGAACCGAAAGCGATGCTTTAAGAGGCTCGGACGGGAACGATACGATATCCGGCGGCGCTGGTGTCGATGCACTACAAGGCGATTTCGGCGACGATATGATTTTTGGAAATGCCGATGCCGATGCGATCGATGGGGCCAATGGAAACGATAGCCTCTTTGGAGGTCAGGGCGCTGACACCATTTTTGGCGGCAGTGGGAACGATCGCATTGATGGCAATGTCGGAGAAGATCTGCTCTTCGGCGGTTCGGGCAGTGACACCTTCGTATTGGCTCCAGGAAACGGAATTGACAATATCTTTGATTTTGTCTCGGGAGAAGATACTTTATTATTAACGGGTGGACTCAGTGTAGACCAACTGTCTATCCTACCCCTTGAGAACGCGACAGCGATTGTAGATTTAAATACGAATACGGTCTTGGTGACTTTGTTAGGAGTACCGTTGAGTGATGTGGGTGTAGACAGCTTCAGTACTTAAGTAAAACACCGGAGCTTCACTCAGGCACGTTCGGAAACTTGCGTGTTTTCTCGAGTCGCGATCGATCTTTCATCCCGTGCTTATACGTAATTTGGGTTCAGCAAAAAACGTAAAATAGAGGAAAATACTTAAAGATTATGGCGGTTGCTCTATAGCGATCGCTAAATTTAACTCATGTCGGTATCTATCGCGAGAGCGGTCGTGTAAAGCGCTATAGCTCGGTTTGCACGGACGAGTTCGCTCCTTTCAAAATATATGAGCTTCTCGATCGATTGGTTGCATCGTCAACTCTGTTCTGTCGTATCTGCAATAACGACGACCTGGGGTACTTCCGGTCGTCGCAAACACCCCAAAAGAATTAATTGGAGACATCCGGTTGGGGCGATCTCCCTGGGAGTTCCCCCAGTCTTACTGGTCATCAGTCAGTTAGGAGGATTTCAAGCGCTCGAACTCGCAGCATTTGATATTTTGATGGAAGGTCGAGGCGAGGGCTTCCTCGATTCTCGCTTATCGATGGTTGAAATTACCCAGGCAGATATTAACGAGTATCGATGGCCGCTTTCCGATCGCCTCCTCGCCCGCATTCTCGAACGACTTCAGGAGGCTCATCCTCAAGTCATCGGACTCGATCTCGATCGCCCCCAAGGGAGTCTCGAACCATCTTTGGTATTACAACTCAAAGCCGAGAACGTCATCGTCACTCAAACGGCAAAAGTATCCTCAGTCGTGCCTCGATCTCGCCTGGGTTTCAACAACATCCCCACCGACCCGGATAATGTCGTTCGCCGAAATTGGCTCGTGACTCCCTCAGATCGAGAAGAGCCAAACTACTCTTTTTCATTGCGCTTGGCTTTAGCCTATCTCCAAAATCGAGAGATTTCCCTCAAATTTCTTTCCAACCCGGTCGAGAAACTTCAACTCGGAAAAGCGATTTTATCTCCTCTAAAATCAAGCTCTGGAGGATATCGCCATCTCGATCTCGATGGTACCCAAATTTTACTCAACTACCGTTCGCCCCATTCAATAGCCCCACGCATCGGTCTGGGGCAAGTTTTACGAGGTGAGTTCGAGCCTAGCTCGATTCGAGGCAAAATTGTTCTGATCGGCTCAACGGTTCCCAGCCTGAAAGAGCGGTTTAACACCCCTTATAACTCAAGAAACGATCGAGATTCCCAAATGCCGGGGGTGTTTCTCCACGCTCAAATGACTGCTCAACTCCTCGATGCCGCCTTGGGAAAACCCGTACTGTTCCGGTTCGTTCCAGATTTGATGGAAGGACTTTGGTTGTTCGGTTGGGCTGGCTTGGGAGGGGTGATGGCCTGGAATATCAAGCACCCAGGCAAGTTAGCTGGGGCGATCGTCCTGGGACTTTTCGGACTCTGTGCCATCTCGTGGGGGCTATTTGCACTGAATGTTTGGATGCCCTCAATTTTGCCAGTAGTGGGTTTTCTGGTCACCATTAGCAGCGTGGCAATCTACAAATTTCTCTACAATGCTTTCTACGATTCCCTAACGGGTTTGCCCAATCGGGTTTTATTTGCCAACCATCTGAGATTGGCAAGCAAGCGGGTCAGCTTGACTCCAGAAGAGAGACTCGGGGTTATTTTTCTGGATGTCGACCGCTTTAAAGCCATTAACGGCTGTTTGGGACACAAAGCTGGAGATCGACTCCTCAAAGAAATGGGCGTACGGATCTCACGATGTCTGCGCTGTGCCGATCGCGTTTCCCGAGTCGGTGGCGATGAATTTGCCATCCTCGTCGATCGCATCAAAGATCTTAAGGATGTCACTCGCATTGCCCGACGAATTCGCAAGCAACTCAAACGACCGTTCTACCTCAGCGGACAGTCTGTCTTCACCAGTGCCAGCATGGGGATTGCCATGAGTAATGGCAGCCACCGCGACCTATTGCGAGATGCCCATACGGCGATGTATCGCGCCAAAAGATTGGGTCAAACCCATCCAGAAGTGTTCGATCCAATTATGGAATCTCAAGCCATCGCTCAGTTCGAACTCGAACTCGATCTGCGCAAATCCATGGCACACACGTTCTTATTCGAAGCATCCGATCGAGACACCCGACAATGGCTCGAAGAGGAAAATTCTCATTTACCCCACTCTCAATTTGGAGAAGAATTTCACGTCTACTACCAGCCTCTGGTCTCGCTTCAAAGCGGTAAAATTGCTGGATTTGAGGCGTTGGTGCGCTGGCAGCATCCCGAACGCGGGTTCGTCTCGCCTGAGGAGTTTATTCCCGTTGCAGAAAGGACGGGCTTAATTCTTCCCCTGGGAATGTGGATACTGCGGGAGGCTTGCCGTCAAACTCGCCTGTGGAAAACACAATTCGGGCAGAACGCACCATCGATCGTCAGTGTGAATTTATCGGGCAAGCAATTCGTCCAACCGGATTTAGTCGCACAAATCGATCGAATTCTTCAACAAACCCATCTCGATCCTCGCAGTTTGAAATTAGAGATTACAGAGGGTGTGGTCATGGAAAATGTCGATCGAACCATCGACACCTTAAGAAACATGAAAGCCCTTAAAATTAAGCTCGGCATTGACGATTTTGGGACGGGCTATTCGTCATTCAGTTATTTGAGCCAGTTTCCGACAGATACTCTCAAAATCGATCGGACTTTTATTAGTTGTATGGAAGAGCGACCGGAGAACCGAGCCATCGTCCAAACGATCGTCATGCTCGCTCATACTTTAGGGATGGATGCGATCGTTGAAGGAGTGGAAACCCGCGAACAATGGCAGCAACTTCGGGAAATTGGTTGCGAATACGGTCAGGGCTATTTCTTTTCTAAGCCTTTATCCAGTCGGGAAGCAACGGCGTTGTTGGCTTCAAAACCCCGATGGTCTCCCCATCTCGATTCGTACAGACATCACATGGGAGAACCCGAAATCGCCATCGGCGACCAGTGATATCAAGTTCGGTTAAAAACTTAGAATTCCTCGTGAGACGAGCAGGGGGCACAACGACCGGCAAACGCGACCGGGGGAGGCGTTTGGTTCCCCACCGGAGGGATTGGGAGACCCCCGCGCGTGCCGAGTTTTCGGTCAATTACTGGGCTGTTGACAAAGTGAATACAACCTTAACCTTTCACCAATGCCCATCGATTCATGGGTTGATAGGAAGAAAGTCGGACAACCGCGCACAATTTCAACGAGTCGGGATCGGCACAGGGGCACTACCCCGTGTTGCTAGTTTTGAGGCAAAGTTCCCGCTTGGATGCGCGTTTCGACGTTTTGACCGTTGCGTTCCAACTCTAATTGGAGTTCGCTGCCTACGGTTACCTTGCTAACCGACTGTTGCACGTCATCAGTGGTCGTCACCGAATTCCCGTTAATGGTTTTGACGATATCTCCCGATCTCAATCCCGCGCGATCGGCTGGCGAATTCGGCACGACCTGCACGATTAAAACCCCTCGATCTTCATTCACCCTCAGTCCAGCTCTGGGATCGCGATTGATATGTTCCTTCATTTGAGGGGTGAGGGTCAGCATTTGAATTCCCAAGTAGGGGTGTTCGGCTTTTCCTTTAGTCGCGAGTTGGTCGGCAATCTGCTTGACGGTATCGATGGGAATTGCAAAGCCGAGTCCCTGGGCACCTTGAAGAATTGCTGTATTCATGCCGACGGCTTCCCCATTTTGATTGAGCAGGGGGCCGCCGGAGTTACCGGGGTTGATCGCAGCATCAGTTTGGATGAACTGCACTCGCTTGTCGGGAACGCCGACTTGAGAGCTAGAGCGTCCGGTGGCACTGATAATTCCGGTGGTAACCGTATTGTCTAAACCGAGGGGATTGCCAATGGCGATCGCCCATTCTCCCGGTTGCAAGTTGTCGGCATCGCCCAATGTCACCACCGGTAGATTATCAGCATCGATTTGAACGACGGCCACATCTGTAACCGAGTCTCGACCGACAACGCGACCCTCAAATCGGCGACCGTCTTTTAGGGTGACGCTAACCACATCTGCTCCTTCGATTACGTGAGCGTTCGTTACGATCTGACCGTTAGCTTCGAGAATAAAACCCGATCCCGTCCCCGATTGAACTTCCGGTTGAGAGGGAGTTTGTCCTCGAAAAAAGGGTTGGAAAAAGGGATCGTTAAATTCATTCTCAAAGCGGTTGCTGACGGTACGCTGGGTATCGATGCGCACTACTGCCGGTCCGACGAGATCCACCACTTCGGTGACGAAATTCTGCGGCACGATGCCCCCAATTGCCGATGGAGTTGTCGATTGGGCGATCTCTAGAGATGAGGTGGCGGCGCGCTCGGTTGTCTTCTCTGTGGTGGGGGATGCCGACAGACGAGCGCATCCCGATAGCACGCTTGCCCCGAGTAAAGTTAATGCCAGATAGCGACGACCCGATCGCCAATGATGGCGAACTGTCGATTTTGATATGTCCGAAGATAAAATGTTTGTCCGATCTTGAAATCTGTTTTTCATAGCCCTTACCTGTAGGTGAAAAATTGGTCGACATCTAACGTGGAAGTTAGGTGGGATTGGTAGAACGAATGTCGATCGAGTATTCGGCTCTTCCCCAACAGCTAAGGTCTCAAGTTGG
Source organism: Zarconia navalis LEGE 11467 (assembly GCF_015207075.1). Classification (GTDB taxonomy): domain Bacteria; phylum Cyanobacteriota; class Cyanobacteriia; order Cyanobacteriales; family Geitlerinemataceae; genus Zarconia; species Zarconia navalis. The sequence goes on along the minus strand of NZ_JADEXN010000202.1, from coordinate 2,937 downwards.
ACGATCGCAAAGACCGTACCCACGCCATAGGGACGAAAGTTTTGTAGCAACGCTTACACCAAATCTGAGATCGCACACCCTGTTTCCTAATGCAAGAGATCCCGAAGTCAGCCCGGAAGATTGAGGAACGAACGCGATCGGGCTGACACTTTCTACAGTAATTTGAGGGTGTGACGTTCTGATGACAGCTAGATGGCATCGGGATGAATTTTTCGTACGCGGTCGATCTCGCGACGTACGATCGTAGCAGCTTTCTTGCACGGTAGCTCCCAAGCCGTCAGTCGTACGGTAGGCTATTTGAACTGTTCGGGTTTAACGGGAGTACTCATCACCTATTGACGCGATGTGCGACTTTAAGAATGAAACCCTTGATGTTCCGTTCCCACTGGCTAGAATCTCCCAATTCAGAGTCGCTCGATTTCCCCCTAGCAATTCGCAAATTCGGGTAAAAACTGAGTTTCTTGAAGTACTTGATATAAATTGAATTCCGATTCGAGCAAGCAAACATGACCGCTATCGGGCAGAACGATCGTCTTGGGGTTGGGGAAAAAGCGAGCGAGGTTTTCTGCTTCCTCCACCGATGGCAACAGGCGATCGCCTTGACTGGCTAGCAGGAGTGCGGGTTTTTTAAACTGATGCAGTTGCACGGGCAAAATATCAAAATCCCGCAGCAGAGACAGTCGCCAACTTGCCGTAGCAGAAGACACCGACTGCATTGCCGTAACGAGCTGTTGCCGATCTCGTTTAGAAACTCGATCGAGTGCGATCAAAAAGGGTAGCAGTCCGAACGTTGAAAGTTGGTATATCGGTTCTACTAAGCTGCGAATCAACGGTATACCCCAAGCCATCCAAGCTCGTTTTCGGAAAGAGGATGCCGGATTGACCAAAATCAGTCCATCGAACAATTCGGGCGCTCGCACGATAACTTGCAGTGCCAAACATCCCCCAAACGATTCTCCACACAAATATACCGATCGATTCGATCTATCTTTAAGTTCTCGGTGAATTAAATCGATGGTTTGATAGGCCAAGTCGTCCCACCCAGTTCGATCGTCTCTATTGGGTAGTGACAAACACCGCATATCGAAGGTCGTCCTCAAACCCGGTGTTTGCAAATGTAATAGTTTTCCCGTTCCATCCATTCCTGGCAAAAAGACAAATAAAGGGCGATTCTCCTTTGGCTCAGCCGCTCCCAGAGAGCTAGGAGACGCTTCGCAAGCGGGACTAGACGATTGGGGATTTAGAAAATGGAGTTTGTTATTTGTGGTTGACATTTTGTAACTCAACTAACATGGAACGTTGGCAGAATGGAGGAGACGGGAAAATTCGGAATGCAGGGTTCGCAAGCGCGCAACTCTACACCCCCAAATTTTATTGCCCTTTGCGTACTAACTGTCTTTGCATCCTTGTAATAGCATCGTGATTTCGCGGTGAGTGTAGTCGACGAGATTTGAGACTGTCGTTTTTGCCTGCCGACCTTGGTAGGCTTGTCTTTCGGACTGGGTAATCCAGTAGGGACGACCGATTAAAATCGAGAGGCGGTGATAGACCACCATCGGATGCCAACCCCACCCATCAAAGAGAGGTTCGCTGGGATCGAACAGACCCAGAAGCTTGACGGGAACGGCGGGGTAGGTGGTTTCATCCGTCGAAGCGATCGCCACGGGTAATACGGCTAAATTGGGGGCGGACGATCGAAAAGCGAGATGGGCGAACCCCCGATGGAAGTCACCGACTTTTTTGGGAGAGGTAAAATTAACCATCGGCTGTGCCCCTTCGGGGAAAATACCCACCATTTGCTGGGCGTGCAGCAATTCGCTGCCGCGATGCAAGAAACCCTGCTGCCGCCGTTCCGGTTCCGGGAGGGGAAAACACCCCAGGGACGTGACAATATCTCGCATCACGGGCACTTGTCCCATATAGTGATGGCAAGCAAACCGAATCGGGCGCTTGAGGGCGGCCATCAGGACGGGGGCATCCATAAAACTGCGATGGTTGCCAACGACGAGAACCGGCCCGTCGATGGGAATGCGGTCTTCGTGGTAGACGAACATCCGCGTTCCCATTGCCGTGAGGAACGATCGCGAAATTTGTAGCGGACTTTGAGGTATGAGTGCGGTCAACGGCCGATTTCCTTTCTTGAAAGTGCGAGTAAATGGATAATTATCGAATGCAAAATTGAGAAACCGATCGTCAAATTCAAGATTTTGGTGTTTTCGTATCCAATACCTTTTACCACTTTAGCGAAGTTTGCTTGATGGTATCAAGTATGAATGATGCGGATCGAGGAGATTTCGAGATTTGTGGGTTTGCCCGATGTTAGATGTTTCCACCCTCAAATCCGATCGCGATCGACGATCGGATGTGGGAGGTATCATAGATAGAGTTTCGCCCCTTTTATTGTTTCCCCTTCTAGTTATGCCAACCTACCCTGGAATTTCGAGCGAAGCCTTGCGCCATCCTCTCGATCGCGAAGCGGAAGAAACCCTACGCAGCCTTCCCGGATTCGATCTGGTGGCACGTAAATTTGTGGAATTCGTTTACGAACGCCCACAATTTGTCTATAACATGGGCAATAGTATCGAAGTGGGACCTCGTCAATATTCGACGGTTTATCAAATTTTTCGCGAATGTGTTCGAGATTTAGATATTACCCCCGAACCCTCTTTATTCGTTTCTCAAACACCATTGGCAAATGCCTATTCGTTAGGGAAAGAGAATCCGTCAATTACCCTCAATGCCGGATTGCTCGACCTGATGGAAGCAGCGGAAATTCGCTCGGTTATCGCCCACGAACTCGGCCATATTAAATGCGGTCATACTATCTTAATTCAGATGGCGCTGTGGGCAATTTCGACGGCAACTTATATTGGCGATTTGACTTTTGGATTTGGTAATTTTATCGGCACGGGATTAATTTACGCTTTTTATGAATGG
>NZ_JADEXN010000201.1 GCF_015207075.1 Zarconia navalis LEGE 11467 | reverse complement strand
GGCAATAACGGCCTTGGGCGATCGCAATACGGCCATTGCCGCCGTCACCGGTAGCGGGGAAGCGGCCCGAGAGGTCATTGCCGCCCAAATCGCCTTCGATCTGGCGGACGTCAGCTACGGCAATATCCTCGAATCGCCCTGGACGGCGTTAATCCGCACGGCAGTTCCCGAACCCAATACCCAAAGCGCGATCGCCACCATCTCCCGCGCCTTCGACCTGCCAACCGACGAGATTGAAAGCTTCGATCCCTTTGTGGAGATGGCAAGCGGCAATATTCGCGGGTTGGAAATGTATGCCAAACAGGTTCAAATTAATGCCACCCTGACCCAACTTGCCGATATCATTATCGGTTTGGATGTCGAAAATGCAGAAACGACAGTGGTCGATGCGTTGGTAGCATCCCTGAAATCCGGTGGGTCTTTTGCCAACCTGGGGGACTCGGCAACAATCGCCACCTTACTCGTCCAAGTCGCCCCCACCCTGCCGGAAACCCTGGTGGAGGGTCTGGTTTCGGTAATTGCCGAAAGTAACGCCAAAATTGACGAAATCGTCGATCGCGCCGATGCCAACAGCGACCTGGAAAGCCTGCGGACGGAGATCGCCCGCGAGCAAATCGTCGCCCAGGGAATTCAATCCCAACTCTTGCAATCGGTGGCGTTGGGCGAAATCGATCTCGATCGACTTGAAGCCTTGCGGGAACTGAACTTGGAATTGGATGTCGGCATCAATATCGAGCACGTCATCGAAGGGACCGATGGAGACGACACCCTAATTGGAGACGATCGCAATGAAGCGATTACCGCCTTTGCGGGCAACGACCTGGTACGAACCGGTGGCGGAGACAACATCGCTTATGGAAATCAGGGGAACGACACCTTAGAAGGGGGCGATGGCAGCGACATCCTGTCCGGCGGCCGCGACGATGACCTGATTCTGACCGGTAACGGCTACAATTACGCCTTTGGAAATAAAGGAAGCGATCGCATTGAAGGAGGCGAAGAAATCGACTTCCTCTACGGCGGTCAAGATAACGACACCGTCCGGGGTAATGCCGGTGACGATTGGCTGCTGGGGGATAAAGGCGACGACCTGGTTGAAGGCGGCGACGGCAGCGATCTGATTGCCGGGGGTGAAGGAATCGACACCCTTCAAGGCGGCAACGATGATGACTTCATTTTCGGAAATAAAGGAAGCGATCTCATTGATGGCGGCAACGGTAACGATACCGTTGCCGCTGGTAAGGATGACGATTCCGTATCCGGTAGCGCCGGTGACGACTGGCTGTTTGGCAACATCGGAAAAGATGCGCTAGATGGCGGTGAGGGCAACGACACCATTGCAGCGGGTCAAGATGACGATTGGCTGTTGGGGAACACCGGAGATGACGTACTCTACGGAAATCTCGGCAACGATCTCCTCTACGGGGCAGACGGAAATGACACCCTCGCTGCTGGCAAGGACGACGATATGGCCTTTGGGGAACTCGGAAACGACGCGGTGTTCGGCAACATCGGCAACGACACCCTCGACGGTGGCGACGGCAACGACTACCTCGGCGGCGGTCGGGATAACGACAGCATCGTTGGCGGTCTGGGTGACGACACCCTCTCCGGCGACTTGGGCGACGATAGCTTAACTGGAGGCGGCGGCAGCGATCGCTTTGTCTTAACCCTCGACACCGGTAACGATATCATTGCCGACTTTACCGATGGCGTAGACTTGCTCGCAGTCTCCCCAGACTTGCTCGCAGACATTCAACAGCGTCCGGCGATCGCCGTCGATACTCCCGAAGGTGCAAAAATCGAACTCGGTAGCGGTTCGGTCCTTCTGCCTGGAGTGAGTGCGGGGGCGATCGAAACGCGCGATTTTGTCAGCTTGGTCTAAAATTCCAGACTCGAGGACGAGCGCAATACTCTGCGGATACAGCCGTCCCCAAAGCGGGGCGGTGTATTCGACTTTGCAACATGTTATGCATTAATGAGAACCCGTTATTTCAGGCTTCATTGATGCGATCGGTCGATATTCCGAAGCCGTGAAAATTGCGCTCGAAATCGAAAATAAAACAGTCCTGACCTCATAGGGCTAGTAGGCTTGCTAGCTTTGAAAGGTTGAATTCGGGGAAGGTCGTCAGTTGCGTAACATAGATGCACGAAGTCACGATCGCGCGAATGCTGGATGCTCGCGACCCAGTCGCTTACCCTTTCACAATCCACACTTCTAAAATTTAATATCTTTGGGTAGCCCAACGATCGATTTGTTTTGAAGCTCCAACTCAACCCGTTTGAAGTTCGATTCCCGGATGGGTCGGGCGTTTTGGGTCGAGATGTTTTTAAGAAATCTGATTCACTCGATCGTTGCGGTACGTGGCGATCGAAACTGACCGCACACAACGCTTCGACGATCGCCCGATCGGGCGGATGGGCAATGCACCCACACAAACGTTCGATTACCGACTCGCGATCGCGGGTAGCTTGAGCTTTCGTACCGATTCTCGCAAGACATCGGTGGCCGTCCGACCGGTCAACTGACAATAAGTTTGTAGTTTAGCGTGTTCTATCTCGGACAAATTGATATTAACCCGCTTCAGTGCTAGTTTCGGCTTTGACATTGTATGAATAAAAAGTGTATAATATGACCATAATAACAAAATTATTTATAGTACGCTCATAAAAATAAAAAGATAAAACAGCACTTTAAGACGTTATCTGGGAGAAATACACCTTGGTCAGCTTGAAAAACCCCTCAATCAACGAAGCTTCACTCGAAGCATCCGAAGCATCCATCGCCCCCGCTCAACCCACCGGTTATACAAAAACCATTTGGGACGATTCGGTTGGAGCGTTTTTTAAAGAAATGGCTCGCTATCCCCTGCTCAAGCCAGAAGAAGAAACGAAGTTAGCCAGTTGGATTCGAGAGATGGTGACGCTCAAGTCTCACCAAGCCGAACTCGAAGCCGAACTCGATCGCTCTCCCACTTCGGCCGAACTCGCCGCCGCAACAAAACTGAGCGAAAGCCAGGTCGCCAAACGCTTCGATCGCGGTTATATCGCCCAGCGAAAAATGATTCGCTCGAACTTACGACTGGTCGTTTCGATCGCCAAACGCTATCTCAACCGAGGCGTACCTTTTCTCGATCTGATCCAAGAAGGGGTTCTCGGACTGAGTCGGGCGACGGAAAAATTCGATCCCGACAAAGGCTATAAATTTTCGACCTATGCCTATTGGTGGATTCGCCAAGGGATTACCCGTACGATTGCCAACGACAGTCGCACGGTTCGCCTTCCCATTCACATCGTCGAGAAACTCAATCGGCTCAAGCGAACCTATCGCGAATTGGTGCAAACCTTAAACCGCCAGCCCACGGAAGCAGAACTAGCAAAAGCGCTGGATCTTTCCACCGCCCAACTGCGCCAACTCAAGCAAATGAACGTGCGATCGCTCTCCTTAAACTACCGAGTGGGAAGCGAAGATGACACGGAAATGCTCGATTTGCTCGAAGATAGTCACAATCAGTCTCCCGACGCTCAAATGGGTGAAGCCATGATGCGACAGGGGATTAAGGATGTCCTCGACGAAGTTCTCACGGAGCGGGAACGAGAAATTCTCGTGCTACGCTATGGTTTGAACGACGGTCAAACCCAGACACTCCAAGAAGTGAGCAACCTTTTCGACCTGTCGCGAGAGCGAGTGCGCCAGATTCAATCGAGAGCGATGCGGAAGCTACGCCGCCCGCAGGTGGCCGAACGGTTAAAAGGATGGCTGCACTAAGATAAGCTAACCGAGACGATCTCGTCAGCCGAGCGGCGACTTGCAACTGGGATTTGGGCCGTCCTCTCGCATCGATACCGTCATATTTTAAATTGCTGTGTCTGCCCAACTCAAAATTCGACCGGCCCAACCTGCGGACGTACCCACGATCTTCGAGTTAATTGGCGCCCTAGCAGAGTACGAAAATCTCTCGGGTGAAGTCATCGGAGATGTTGAAAGTCTTAGCGAACATTTATTTGGAAAACGACCCTACGCCGAAGCCCTTCTCGCTGAATGGGAAGGGGAAAGCGTGGGGTTTGCCCTATTTTTCGATCGTTACTCTACTTTTCTCACCCAACCGGGACTTTACCTCGAAGACCTCTTCGTGCTGCGAAACTATCGAGGGCGAGGGATTGGGAAAGCATTAATCGGTCAAGTCGCCCGAATTGCGATCGAGCGCGGTTGCGCTCGGCTGGAATGGGCGGTACTCGACTGGAACGAACCCGCGATCGCTTTTTACCAAGATATTGGTGCCACCGTGCTTCCCCACTGGCGGATTTGCCGTCTGGTGGGGGATTCCCTAAGCGACTTTGCTCGCGGTACCCATCGAGACTAAATTGTCATCATTCTTTAGCGCGCGACTGCATTCTTGAGGGTTAAACTCAAGGCAAAGTCAACCACCACCACTGAAGTCTCAATAGAAATGGCGATGGCGATCGGGCGCGCGATCGTACAATGAAAATAAACGCAAGATTCGCGCTTAACGACTGTCGAACCCCCAAAGTACTAAAGCCCTAAGCTTGGTATCGCTCCAGGTGATTCAAAAAAAACACAGTACTATCCCACGGAGTATCTGCGATCGTTCCGAGCTAATTTTTGGGCATTCTTGCAAGTACGATCGGCATGGGAAATCGAAATTCTCGCGGCATCTAGCCGATTTCGACCCAGAAGCGCTTACATTACTCTTGAAAGCCTACAAGTACATCATGAACGATTTCGCATCACAATCCGAATCTGCAAGAGACCCGGTCGAGGTCTCAATTCAAATCGATCCCGAACTCCTAGAGCGAATCGGACACCTGACTAACGATCCCTCGAAAGTAATCGAAACGGCGATTCGTCAGTGGTTGCGAGGTGAAAAAAATCGAGAGAACGAACTCAGTCGCCGCCTCCAACGCAATCCTCCAGTTCCTCCCCGAGGGGAATGGAACGATTAAAAAAGAGGTCGGGGAAATCGAGCGAGTACGCGATCGTTGTCGATTGTTGCTCGATTTGTTTCGATTGGTTAGGGTGTATTTCTGTCTGGTTCCGACTACTTTTTGTGAGGAATTTTTGACTCATTTACTGAGCAAGGGTGTCTTTCGTATCGATCTACTGACAGTTCCTACACTGAACTTTAATGACCACACCAATTGACTTCCACACTGCTAGTGCTACATCTACCAGTATCACTCCTCCCGCAAACCAAGGTGATGGCGGAGTTTTACAAGCATTAGGAGCCGAACTGGCTTTCATTCAAGATGGAGCCGGGCAATATCATGCTTTTTACTGGCAAGATGCTCTGCGTTATGGCTTGAGTCTAGCGGAAGTGGTGGGTCGCACGATGGAAGAAACCTTCGCACCGGTAGATGTAACCTTATACTTAGAGCGCGTTCGACAAGTTCTTGACGACGCTCGACCGACTTTATTTCGCTGCCAATTTACCGATGGCGAACTCTTTTTCGACTTTGAACTCACTCTGAGTCCCATTTTACGAGGGGAGACCATTTCCACCCTGTTGGTGATGGGACGGCAAGTAAGTGTCGATCGTCCCGAGTCCAATCTTCCCAGGGTGGATGAATATTATCCGACATCCACCTCCCAAACACCTGCTGCTGCCGTCGAGTCCCCCGATGCGATCGCGCGACCGATCGACCGTCGGGCAGACATTTTATTCCCAAGCCAAGTCGCCCAAAATATTCGTCACGCCGTCGATCTCGAAACAATTTGGCAGCAGGCCGTTTGGGGGCTGGGATCGTCTCTTGATGTGACTCGATGCTCGATTTGTTCTTACAATCCCGGAGACCCTTCGATCGCGGTGATGGAAGAATATATCATCGAGGGGATGAAATCTTGGCGGGGACGGAAGTTCGACCTCAAAGAGTGTCCCGAAATTCAAAATGTGCTGACTCGACTGGATTTGGTGGAGTCGAGCGCGATCGCGACGGTGACGCTCGGAGATCTTTGCGGAACGATCGCTCTGACGTCCGATCGGGGAAAACCCAATAGCGTCTTACTTTTATTTCGTGGGGATTTCGACGCGCCCTGGAATCCCCACGAACTCGAAACGATCGCTGAAATCGCGGATTTGGTGGGAGCGGCGATCGCCCACGCCACCCTGTACCGGGAACTCGAAGAAGCACGACAAGCGGCAGAAGAGGTGTCCCGCCTCAAGAGTAATTTTCTTGCCAATACCTCCCACGAACTGCGCACTCCCCTCAATGGCATCCTCGGTTTTCTCAAGCTGATCGTCGATGGGATGGCCGACGATCCCGAAGAACAAATGGAGTTCATCGAGGAAGCTTATCGCTCTGCCGAACACCTGCTCAATATTATTAACGATATTCTCGATATTGCGAAAATCGAATCGGGTAAAATGCAGCTCGATTTAGAACCAGTGGTACTAGCCGAAATTCTCGACCACCTCAAAAGTTTTGCCCTAGCTCAAGTTCAACAGAAAAACTTATATTTCCAAATTCACGTTCCGCCCACCGATGATGAAGTCATCCTCTTTTGCAATTACCAACGGCTCCTGCAAGTCCTGTTAAATTTGGTGGGGAATGCGATTAAATTTACCCACGAAGGGGGAATTACGATCGCTGCAGAAATTATTAAAAAAAAGGTTCGATTCCAAAATCAAGAATTTGCCGGTAGTGTCAGAATTCAAGTGGCCGATACGGGTATTGGTGTATCCCTCGACAGACAAGACAAACTCTTTCAATCTTTCAGTCAAATTGATGGCTCTCGCACTCGCCAGTACGGAGGAACGGGTCTGGGATTGGTGATTTCTCAAAAGCTCGTCGAGTCTATGGGTGGGGTGGTACACTTCTACAGTATGGGAGACGGTCTCGGCGCTACTGTCACCTTTACGATTCCGTTATATCAAGCACCGGTGATGGTCTCGGACGATATCGACTCGCTGTGTTTGTTGATGGATTCTGAAGATTAAAAGTTGCTTTATTGCCACCAACGCTTTACTCTACAATTTCCCGATCGAATGTCAGAACCCCCAATAGATCCGTCTAAAGCCAAGATCGATCCCAACTCCCAAAAATACCAGCGATTGCTTGCCGAAGCCCAAGCACCCTATCGGGGTTTGCGAAAGTTTGTGTACATTGCCTTTGGCGCATCCGGTTTTATCGGGGCGATCGTTTTTCTGGCTCAGCTACTCGCATGGCGAGATGTTTCTGAAGCTTTTCCGAACTTTGCCTTGCAAACTGGTATTGTCGCTCTCACGATCTGGCTGTTTCGTTTGGAATCCAAGTCTGAATCGAAGTCAAAATAATCGACGGGCGATCGCACGCGCGTTGACCGATCGAACTCCCAGAATCTTGATTTAATGGTGGTGCGATCGCAAGTGTTTGAGTCGCAAACTTCATCCGTCCTCCCTCACCCCCAAAACCTCGACCAAAACGGACGTTAAAAAATAGACTCTTGTAAGACCTCCCCTCAGAGCTATTACACTATTGGAAAAGGCGATCGAGTGCGTTTTCGGATGACAGAAGTATATAGCACGCAGAAGTTGATCGAAATCTTGGAACGAGAGCGTCAAGCCTGCTTGAAGGGAGAACGGCTTAACCTGACGGCGACTCCCTTTATTGGGAACTCCGTTATCGATCGATGGCTCAAACCCGAGGGAGTACAGAAGTTTGCCGCCTATCAAGATTTTAAACTGACCATTCACCGCTATCAACAGCAGCACCAAGTTTCTGGCATCCTCTGGCGGCATATCGTCCTCAAGGGTCGAACGCTTTGCTATCCTCAAGTGGACGATCGACTCCTCGCATTACCCGAAGATATCGAAACGCTCAAAACTGCTAAATCCTCAATTCTGTCATTTTGGAAAGAGGCAATGGCGGAGATGGATCTTTATTTAAGCGTCAATAGCGGTAAAGATTACCAACCCATCGTATCCGAGGAGGCACTTGCCATCGGCGATCGCACGGAATGGGCGAATCTTTGGAAATGGGAGAAAGCCGAGTTTTTGGAAGTGGTTTTGCAATTAGGTTGGGGACAGCCTCACGAAGCGGCTTACCGGCGGGGTTCCCTGGCTTCGGGAAGCGAGTACGTTCATGGAGTCAACTCGGGTCAGCAGCCTATCGGTTGATTGTGTCGGTAAAAGAGTTTATTTTTTGAGTTTTTATCCATCTTTTGACTCGATGATTTTCTAACTCAATGCGATCGCCTCTTGAAAATTATAAGATGTTCCCATTTTTCTATACACTGTTATTCAAACAAAACTTTCGATCGGACTGAATGAAAATCGCAACTTGGAATGTCAACTCAATTCGGACTCGTCAAGAGATTGTTGTCGAGTGGTTGCAGGAAACAAAAGTCGATATTTTATGCCTTCAAGAAACCAAAGTTGTCGATGAAATTTTCCCAAGAAAGGCATTTGAGGAG
>NZ_JADEXN010000200.1 GCF_015207075.1 Zarconia navalis LEGE 11467 | reverse complement strand
GGGTTGGCACGATCGCCGCTTCTTGGGTTGTCTGGAGTGAGGCGAGCGAAGAAGGGGGATTTGAGGTCTGGGAAAATAATGGCTCTGATGTGACTTGCCGATCTGATGTGACTTGTTGAATCGAATTCGAGTTTGTTAACCCCAATTTCACCGCCATTCGATAGTATTGAGTCGCTTCGACAAATCGTCCCTGACGAGTCAAAGCTTCGGCTAAGTTTTGGTGCGCCCCAAATAACTGAGAATTTAATTCCAAAGCGCGACGGTAACAGGAAATCGCTTGGGTTAACTGATTTTGTTGCAGGAGGCTATTCCCTAAATTCAAATGTTCCTCAGCACGGCCCAGCTTCGGATCGAGTTCGTAGGCCCGATACAAACAATCCGCAGCCGAGCGAGTATTTCCCACCTTCAGCCAAACTTTCGATAAATGATGGTAAGCTCCTGCAAAATTTGGACGAGTTTCGATCGCTTTTTGGTAGTACTCGATCGCCGGTTTCCACTGTTGCTGCTGGAAAAATATATTCCCGATGTTGGCATAAGCTTCGGCATACAAAGGCTGAACTTGAATAGCTTTTTCATACCAACACTTTGCCTCTTCTAACTGACTGTTAGCTCGCAAAGCATTTCCCACAATTTTATATGCTGAGGCTAAATTTGGATCGGCTTCGATGGCTTTTTGTCCTAGCTCGATCGCTTCGGAAAATTTTTTTTGCGATAGAAAATTATCGGCTTGTTTTTGGAGGTCGATCGCGGAAGTATTTGGAGCGATTTTCGATTCGATCGAAGAGATATTTCCGTCGATTCGATCGGACTGAGAGGAATGAAAATTTGAACGGTTAAGTCGAACGGAAGAGAGCGTTTGCATGACACCAAGTTTGTGAAATGTTTTCTTCACCAGACGAGGCTCGAAGTAAATATCTTCTGCCAGAGTGCTCGGATAAATTAAATCTCGCAAAAAACGGCTAGTGAATAATTCTCCGACAACATAATCATGTTGTAGATTTAGATGCTGGCTAATGGCACGGTAATAGTGACGGATATAGTTTGGTGAGGTTAACTCAACAATTTGAGCGTTCGGTTGACAAAAAAGAATATTGGTTAACCCACTTCCGTGAGGTGCAACAATAACTTTGGCTCGATGAAATAAGAGAATTTGCTCGAAAAAGGACATTGTTTCCAAAGCAACGGAAACAAAACCCCACGCCTCGAGTTGGCGAACAATTTCACCTTCGTTAAAAAGATGGCGATATTTCGCATCGGCGCGATTAATATAAATACGATCGGGAAAGTGGCAATCGGTCTGGGAAAACGTTGATATTGCAGCGGGTAAAAAAGATTGTCGGAGAAAATCGATCGTCTCAGGGGAAGCCCAACCTAAATATCCAGAAAAAGAGGGAACGATAAGCTGTCTGGCTTGAATGTGAGAATGGCGATCGCTCTGAATTATTTTTTCCGGTGGAATGCCGAGTTTGGAGAGTGTTTCCCTTTGAAAAGGCTGCTGATTTTGATTGACGAGAAACCCATCAACTTGGTTCCAATCGATTTGACTGCGGCGCAAAATTTCTACCCGAGGCAGAATATCGACCATCCAGTGGAAATAGACATTTGCTGATAGCCCCACCAGGGAAACAACCGTGCCATCAATATATTCGATGGGGGGAAGTTCTTTCCGTTGAAAAAGTCGGTGTTGGGGTCGCTCTTGGCTCTCGCAATTGGGTAGTCGATCGGGATACTCCCGAGAAATATCCTCTAACAAATACCCATCCGGGGAGATAACGGCGATCGCCTCGCAAACTTCCCACCAACTTTTTTGGGGCATACTCCAAATCCGTCCCTCGGGAATGACTGCCACAAAGGGATCTCGATGAGAAAACTCCAAAGATTGAGTATTTCGGCACTCGTAAATCCCCTCGCCTTGATGGGTTAACCCGAAGCCATTAAAAATTCTCTTCAGACATTTGTTGCAATTCAATCCCTGGCAATTTTGCTGGGTTGCCCCAGCTTGAGTCCGAGGTTCCCGAAGCGGCTCCAGAAATGGCTCTAGGGCGCAAGCGGGAACGATTCCCGAACCGAGATCGATATAGTCTCCTCGATGAGTTGCCCGCCACCAATCCCAAGTGCGAGAATAGACCCCTAATGGCGGAGAAATCGGCGCGACGGAAGCGCTCTCGATGTCATCCGAGCGGGGTAAACCCAATTCTGAAACGGTTTCTCGAGAGCGACTGGCGATCGTCACCCCTCGAAACAGCCATGTCGCCTCGACGCTGGGTAACCGCATCAAGCAAAATACCAGCCACCAACACCGCCATCGAGAGAATAACTGAATTTCCCAAGCCTGTCGAGCGTGAGTTGCCGCGCCGCATTCATCTCCCAACGCCAGTCGAACTCGACTCCGATAATGGTGTACCAGAGCCAGCCACTCGCAAATTTCAACAATGGACGATTGCCGTTGCAGAGCCGTTAAAAATCCCCCGCAGGCGGCTCTGGCGCGCTCCAAGTCATCCTCGCGAACCCGTTGGCGGGCTTTCCGGGTATATCCTTCTACCCAATGGGGTTGCTGTTGCAAGAGGTCAGATAAGTCGGCAAAAGCTTCCCCGAATTCCCCGCACGCCATCGACGATCGCGCGCGATCGTCATAGGCAATTAGGAGATTTCGGTCTAACTCGATCGCCCGTTTGAAGGCTTCGATCGCCCCAGGGTGTTGATTTTGCTTTTGTAAGGTAAGCCCGAGATTGTGGTGAAATAACCCGTTTTCCGGTTCTAATTGCACGGCCTGGGAGTATGCCGCGATCGCTCGATCGAGATTCCCTCGAAAGAACCAGAGCTGACCCAAATTATTGTGGAGTGCTGCCCGATCGGGGGAGATTTCTCGGGCCCGATCGTACGCTGCCAAAGCGCGATCGAACTGCCTCAAAGTCAGGAAAATACACCCGAGATTGTTGTAGGCGTTAGCGAAGTCTGGATGGCTGCGATCTCCTGCGGTGCACAAATCGATGACCTGCTCGAAGCGGCAGGCGGCTGCTTCGAGTTGACCGCGATCGTGCAGTACTATTCCCAGTTGGTAGAGCGCCCGAATACAATCGGGTTGGATGGCGATTGCCCGTTCGTAGCAATCCACGGCCCGGTCTAAATCTTGCCCTCGGTAATAGCAATTCCCCAGGCGCAACCAAAGTTCGGGTTCCTCGGGCGAAAATTGCAGTCCCTGCCGGTAGCCATCAATGGCTTCAAGTTCTTTCCCCCGTCCCTCGTACAGCTGTCCGAGAGCCACGCGAGCCGCCACCGATCTCGGCTGACGCTGGAGAATTTTCGTGTAGGTATCAATTGCGGCATCGACTTCACCGCGATCGCCCAACTGATGAGCCAAGGTCATTTGGACGGTCACCCAATCGATCGCAGAGTGACTCGCGATGGTCGATGACACCGAGCGCTTTCTCGTTGCGTTGACTTTTATCACTGGTTACAAACCCCTTCGTCAATCGTGACGCCAAATCGTAGAAACCTCGAGATATTAGAAGCTATCGAGATTATTCTCGTCGAGATTGTCCGGAGTCGGGTCGAGTTTCAAAATATCCACTTCGTCTCCAGCAGCAGCGGTGGGATTGTAGTACACTAGACCGGTGCTGGCATCGTAGACGATCGCCGCCGTCCGATCGCCCAGCTCTGCCGAGTTATTAATCTGAGTAAATTCAGCCCGCAGCGTATCATCCAACGCCGGGAAGATCCGGCGATCGAAGGAAATTGAATCCTCGTTTGGATTGAAGTCGGTCAAGGTATCGATACCCAAAATTCGATTGTCTAGACCCACTGGATCGGGAGACGGATCGTCGCCAAAGAACTCGAAGCGGAACGTATCTTGTCCTTCCCCACCCGAAAGTAGGTCGTTACCTTTGTCTCCAAAAATCAGATCGTTGCCAGCGCCACCACTAACCGTGTCGTTATCCCGACCGCCGTATACGCTGTCGTCACCCGGCCCGCCAAACACAAAGTCAGAGCCTTGACCGCCAGCAACAAAGTCATTGCCTTTATCGCCATAAACAGAGTCGTCACCAGCATTACCAATAACAACATCGTTGCCCTGACCGCCAAAGGCAAAGTCGTTACCCTCTCCACCTTGAACGAAATCGGCACCTTGGTTGCCAAAAATAACGTCATTTCCTTTATCCCCAGAAACAATGTCGTTTCCATCACCCCCAACGACAATATCGTCATCTTGACCGCCAAAAAGAAAATCGTCGCCGGAGTTGCCATCTAAGGTATCTCGACCTTGATTGCCGAATAATACATCCGAACCCGGTCCGCCGAGCATCGAATCGTAACCCCGACCGGCGACGAGCGTGTCGTCACCTTCCGCACCATCGACTTGTCCCCCGAGGGCAAACGTCAGTTCCTGGCGAGCGGCAATCAACTCTGATGTATCCAAACCATTGGCTTGGTAAGCTTGGATGGCATTATCGAATTGAGCGATAGCATTTGCTGTTGCCTCCGGGGCATCTACCGGCGCGGCATTGGTGACTCCGGCAATCGCTGCTTGAAGGGTACTAAAAGCATTAAACACCGCCGGGTTGCTCGGGGGGGTAATACCCGAGGTGGAAGTATTGGCAGCATTTTGAAGGTTGGCAGCAAACTCTGCCTCCGATTGGAGATTGAGAAAGATTCCATCTGCATTCGGGCTGCCATTCACCCTAAGTGGTTCAACGGTCCCTTGGCTGGGGACAATCAGCAAGCCTCCGGTGACCGCGATGGGAGTGACGGTAAAATCTTGCGGTGGGGAAGGATTTAAAACTTGTGACATTTGTTGTGCTCCTCAAAAAATAACCTAGATGCTCGATCGTCGATCTCTGAAAATTGCGAAAGAACGATTGACCGTATTTTTCTTTCATATTGGCTGTCATTGCGTACATGTTGACAAACCAATCTCTATGAATTAAAACATAAGTTTTAACCATTTTCTCCGACATAAATCGGTAGAGCACAAGCTGAGTTTCACCTGAGATATTGAATAAATCTCAGACTAAAAAATTAATAATGACTAAAACTACAATCAGATAGTAAATCAAGAATATTTTGCTCTCGCTTCAGATTCACTCGCTTGAGTGAGTGAACCTTAAGAACTTACAGCCATGACGAGGTCTTATAAAAAAAGTTCCTAGCGTGCAATGAGATAAATAAATTATAGTGCAAATTAATTCAAAGTTGCAATTTCGATCTCCAGAGATTATATCTCTCTCAAGTTATTTAATCGATTTTGATTTTTTTATATTTTTAGATAGATTTATATAAGGATATTTTTTCACGACCGAAGACTAATTTTCGGATTCTCATCATTAAATAAAGTGCAAAAGGCTTGAAATCACTATAATTAAACAGTCTTACCTCTCAATTAAAGCGAACGAACAGAGCTATTTTTTGTAGGTGTTTTATAACGATCGCTGCGAATCCGATTGAAGCCCCATCATATTTTAGTCAGTTCGATCGAGTTCTAATGTATTCTAAAAACTCAATGTAGAAAAATAATTAAATCAAAAAATATCGCCGGTATGAGTCGATCGAGCTGGATTTTGGAGCATCTAATCTCCGGATAATAACCCATACTTACGTGGTTATCTCGATCGAGATCGAAAAATTGCAGAGCCTCCTAAATTGGAGACGGATAGAATCAAGAAACGATCGTCAGCTTGAGTTCGTTGACCCGGATTTAAGATCGACGCATCTCCGGATAATAAACCATACTTACACGGTGCCTTGGCATCGACTTATAAAATTTTTCAATATAGAACCCAGTTTCAGGTCGATCCTGGAGATCGAAACAGCCCGTTCTACGATGAACTGCTCGGGGTCTGCGATGCAAGACAACTACAATATAAACTCCAGTCACTGTCCCTTGTTTTCTCAAATCCCACAACGTTTTTCCGCATTGGGTCAAAACCTTCAAAACAAAAACCCCATTGACCTGTAGAAAAAGCCAACGGGGGTTCGAGAAAGCTCGACGAGCGGTCGTAAAGCCGTTTAAGTCTGACCGCTAAAAATTGGAGCGGACTTAGAAATACTAGAGTAGTCTTCTTGGTAAATCGTCAGATCGTTAGGCTTACAGCGAGACACCTGTATGCCGATGCCTTGGGCACCTTCGTGTTCCAAGTCTTCAACATATCCGTTGGTTGAGTTGTGGGCTTCTTTCTCACTTAAAAAAGGCCCGAAGTAATACGTGCAGGCAGGAGACGCGGTGTCTACCTTAACCCACCAGGCGAAGCCAAAGAAATTGAGCAGATTAATCAAAAATTCTTTCATCGTGATTTTGCAAGCTTATCAACAAATGATTTACAAGGGCTAGGTTTATACCGTTTAGAAATCCTTTACATTTTGTTATACTCTGTTCGATTCATTTTTTCAATCTCCCTCGAGCTTTACTTAGAATGATTTGTTTTGACACGCTCTATTGTTCGTTGCGCACAGTTTGACCGGAGATGTCAAAATGTCGGGAAGACCAGCGCTGGCGGTAAATTTCGTACAAAGCCATTCCCGTCGCCACAGACACATTCAAACTCGGTGTTTTGCCCATTAGGGGTATCGACACCATAATGTCGCAGCAGCGCTGAGTTAATAGACTCAATCCTTGGCCTTCCGAGCCAACCACTAAAACGATCGGCTTGGGGGCATACTCTGTTTTTTTCGTGGAGTTGCCAAACTCGACCTGAATGGATTGGGGCGCTTTTTCCGATAGACCGTAAATCCAGAATCCCGCTTCTTTTAACCTTTCTAAGGTTCTCGATAGATTCACGACTCGCGCCACCGGAAACGTTTCTAACGCCCCAGCCGCCACTTTTTTGACCGCTGCTGTAATCCCCACCGCCCGTCGCTGGGGAATCACCAAACCCTGAGTTCCTATGGCTTCGGCGGTTCGAACGATCGCCCCTAAATTATGGGGGTCGGTAATACTGTCGGCAACCAGTAGCACCGGAGACTCTACCGCTTTGAGAGCGCTCGCAATCAGTGCGTCGATATCGACATATTCGTATGGGGCAACTTGGGCGGCGATACCTTGGTGAGTGGCTCCTCCCGTCATCCGATCCAATCGTCCGTATCCAACCTCATCAATCACCGTTCCCCGTGCCTTCGCTGAGGTCAGTAGGGTATGGAATCGTGGCGAGTAGCGAAGTTGTTGGGTAATCCAAAGACGATTGAGCTGACGCTGATTTTCCAGGGCGCTCAATACGCTATGACGACCGTAAATTAGCTCGGTTTCTTCGATCTCTTCTTGAGATTCGAGGGAAAAATCTCGATCGTTTCGATCTCGACGATCTCGATAATTTCGATCTTGACGATCTTGACGATCTCGATAATTTCGATCGTTTCGATCTCGATCCCAATTTTGACTATCTCGATTGCGCTTACTCGGGTTGGCAATCTTCAAGGGATTTTTCTTCGTCGGTTTTGGGTTTTGTTTTCGGTCCTGTCGGCTCATAATTAGATTCTAGGTAGATTAGCAACTCGTTTAAACGTTGGGGATCGCTCAAATAAAGATAGCCAACGAGGGTTTCGAGGCTTGTCGCCTGTTGGTAAATTCGAGCGCTCACTCGCTTGGGGCGACCGAAAGCCGCATTGCGTCCGCGTCGGATAATGTCTCGTTCGAGATCGCTCAGGTGCGGTTCGATCGATTGTAGATGTTGGGCTTGAGCTTCGGCTCGGACTCGATCGACAACCTGATGGTGATAGGCTTGTATCCGTTTAGATGGCAGTATGTATCGGTGGCGAACGTACAGTTCGTAAACGGCATCTCCCAGGTAAGCCAAAGCCGCCGGTGAAATTTGTTGAACTTGACGGGTCGTTAATTTTCCCAAATCCCCCATATGAAAAGAGGTTTGGATCTGACTTGGATCTGAATTTTCCGGTTCGATCTCTGACATACCTGAGAATGGGGGAGCGATCGATTAACGAAACAATTAAAAATTAAGATTTGAACTCATTTCTTACACCCAAACCATACTGAAGCCAGCCTGACTGCTCGATGGCAGGATAGCTGGCTCGATCTAGTATGATATTTAGCTTTTCGGGACGTTGGCAATTGCCTCCTCAACAGAAGGCTGTAACGACAGGAATTTCTCTAAACGAACGAGTTTAACTGTCTGCGTTACCCTAGGATTGGTAACGATTTGTAAGCTACCCTGATTGGTTTGTGCTTTTTTGACAAGTTGTACCAATGCTCCCAGACCGGAGCTATCGACAAAATCGATCTTGGATAGATCCAAGATCAGATGCTTGGGGCCCTCATCAACACATTTTCCAAAAACCTTCTGGAAATTCGGCTCGGAAAAAGCGTCTAACAAACCATTCAAGCGAAACAGCTGGTAATTGCTTGTGACGTCTCGGGTGCCTCTGAGGCTAACAGTCAAATTTAGTGGCTCTGGAATAGCTCCCTCCTTGGC
>NZ_JADEXN010000199.1 GCF_015207075.1 Zarconia navalis LEGE 11467 | reverse complement strand
GGCCTTTACCGGACCGACGGAAGTGGGACACCTGATTATGGAAGCGGCAGCCAAAAGCAACCTCAAGCGCGTCACCCTCGAACTCGGCGGCAAAAGTCCCAACATTATTTTTGCCGATGCCGACATGGAACAAGCACTTGCCGGGGCGCATTTTGGGTTGTTCTTCAATCAAGGACAGTGCTGCTGTGCCGGTTCGCGAGTGTTTGTCGAAGAAAAGTGCTACGACGAATTCGTCGCTAAAACCGTCGAAGGTGCCGCCCGTCGCACCGTGGGCAATCCCTTCGATCTCGACACCATGCAGGGACCTCAGGTTGATAAAGTGCAGTTCGATCGGGTGATGGGTTACATCGAAGCTGGGATGCGCGAAGGGGCGCAGATGCTTTGCGGGGGAACTCAAGTAGGCGATCGCGGCTACTTTATCAAACCCACGGTTTTCGCCGACGTGCAAGACGACATGACCATTGCCCGCGAAGAGATTTTCGGCCCGGTGATGAGCATCATCAAATTCAAAGATATCGATGAAGTGGTGCGGCGGGCGAATAACACGATATACGGCTTAGCAGCTGCGGTGTGGACGCAAGATCTCACTAAAGCCCACGCCATCGCCCATTCCGTCCGGGCGGGAACGGTCTGGGTAAACTGCTACGATGTCTTCGATGCGGCTGCCCCCTTCGGCGGATTCAAGCAGTCGGGTATGGGTCGCGAATTGGGCGAATACGGATTGCAGCAGTACACCGAAGTGAAGACGGTGACGGTGAAGATGTAGAACTTCGGGGGCTTTGGAGGCTTCGGAGGCTTCGGGGGCAATGAGCGCGCTTACTCTTAACTATTCCCTCATTTCTGAATTCCGAATTCGGAATTCAGAAATGGGATTTCGATGGTAAATTCGGTTCCTTCTCGGGGGATGGAATTGCAGCTTAGCTGTCCTTGGTGGCGATCGACTACGATTTGATAGCTAATGCTCAGTCCCAACCCCGTTCCTTTGCCGATGGGTTTGGTGGTGAAGAAGGGGTCGAATAGTTTCGATCGCACCTCATCGTCGATGCCCGACCCGTTATCGCGAATGCGAATTAGGATTCTCCCGTCACTGTCTCCTTCGCCAATAGCGTCCGTTTGAATGTGGATGGTACTGGGGTTCTCTTTCATTTGAGCGGGCGTACGCTGGCGATCGCGTTCTTCAAGGGCATCGATGGCATTGACCAGGATATTCATAAAAACTTGATTGAGTTGTCCGGCACAGCACTCGATTTTGGGCAGGTGGCCATAGTCTTTTACCACTTGAACTTCCTGTCGCCCAGATTGCGATCGCAAGCGGGTTTGTAAAATGGTTAAAGTACTCTCGATGCCCTCATGTAGGTCTACTTCTTTCACCTCTGACTCATCCAGTCGAGAAAAAGTGCGCAACGATTTGACGATGTCGCGAATGCGATCGGTGCCGACACTCATCGATTGGAACAATTTGACAAAATCTCGTTTGAGAAACGCCAATTCAATGGCTTCGATCTCCTGGGCAATTTCTGGAGTGGGTTCGGGGTAATCTCGTTCGTACAGATCGACTAAGCCCAGTAAGTCTTGCAAATAGTCTTTTGCATGGACTAAATTGCCGTGAATGAAGCTCACGGGATTGTTGATTTCGTGAGCCACACCCGCCACCAATTGACCCAAGCTCGACATTTTTTCATGTTGAACCAGTTGGGCTTGAGTGCGTTGCAGAGTTTGTAAGGCGATCGCTAACTCAGAGGCCTTCGTTTGGCTTTGGGTGAAAAGTTCTGCCCGATCGAGGGCGATCGCCAACTGGGTGACGATCGCCTCTAGCAATTCCACCTCATCTTCCGTCCAGGGTCGCACTTTCCTAACGTGGATGCAAGTAATAATTCCCAGTCTCCCTGAATTATCTAACACCGGCAGCACCAACATCGACTGATTGCCCAACTGCTGCAAAAACTCTCGAACCTCTCGATTTTCAACCTCGCGTACATCGTCAATTCGTAGGGTTTTTCGATGTAACAGGAGTGCGCAGAGCGGGCCGAATGCTGCTACCCGATGGCGACCGACAAAACTGGGCAAACCGGGCGATCTCACTTCATCCATCACATCCCAATACTCTCCGTCTGGTTCGACGGTATGCCATGCAAAGTGGCAGCGGTCGACCATTAGAAACCGTTGAATCTCCCGAACAGCTCGATCGACGATCGTGCTAAAGTCCAGGGAATGGAGAATTTGCTGGGTGAGTTGATTGAGAATCTTTTCTCGCTGTGCCTGTTGTTGCAATTGGTGCTGGCTTTCCAGAAGTGCTGCTTCCGAGCGCATTCGTTCGATTTCCGCACCTGCTCGCGCGGCAAAAATTCGCAAAATCGAAGATTCTAAATCTGTATCCCATTCCATGGGTTGGGTATCCAATACCGCTATCAGTCCCAAGGTATTTCCCCGTCTATCTACAACCGGGATACCTGCATAGCTTTGAGCGTCGAGCGCCACTAAGTCGGGATCGTCAGGAAAAATACACTGTACGTTCTTCGAATATAGATGTAGCTTTTGGCATTTATATACATCATCGCAAAGGGTTTGGGCTAAGTCGTACTCGAAACGATCGCCAAAGTTGTCTCCCTTCCAAAATGCCAGCGTTTGCGCTCTTATTTCGTTCCCCGGTATTAATTGCGCGATGAGAACGTATCGCACTTGCAAAACTGCAGAGAGATATCGAACGCAAGCACGAAAGAAAGCCTCCCCAGTCTTCGATGCCGTACCTTCTACAATCAGACGTAGGGCTTCTTCTTGACGCTTGCGATCGCCGATATCCTCAATGACCTTAATCAAGTATTGCGCTTCCTGGCGCGCGTCTCGCACCAACTTGGTGGTGGTTTGCATCCAAATCGGCGTTCCATCCCGACGGAGGTAGCGTTTTTCTTGAGAGTAGCTCGAGATCTGACCCGAATGTAAGGCTTGCCATTGCTCTTCGGTCACCGCTCGATCTTCCGGGGCGATCGATTCCCAGTAAAGCCTCGATCCTTGCAACTGGTCTGCCGTATACCCCAAACTATCGCAAAGCTTCTGGTTGACCATCAGCCACCGACCGTCCAACCCAATTTTGGCAACTCCCACAGCTGCCTGCTCGAATAAAGAGCGGAATTGGGCTTCGCTCTCCCGCAACGCCGCTTCCATGACTTTGAAATCGGTAATATCCGTCGCCACTCCACAAAGGGCGTAAGGCCGACCCGCTTCATCCTCGATCGTGAACTTATGAGTCTGAAACACGTGCGTTCCATCGGCTTGAGGAATGTCCTCTTCCATCTGAAACGGCTTGCCGGTTTCGAGAATCTCTCGATCGATTTTGTCGAGTTGCTCGGCCATTTCTTGAGGAAATAGCTCGTAGTCGGTTTTGCCGCAAGAGGCTTCCCGAGGAATGCCAAATATATCTGCGGTTCGTTGGTTAACGAGGATGTACTGACCGTCGAGATTGAGATAGTCTTTGACAAAAATACAAGCGTTGGTATTCTCGACGACCGCCTGTAGGAGTTGCTGCTGCTGTCTCAGTTTGGCTTCTACTGCGATGCGATCGCTAATATCTTTAAGGGTGCCTTGAACTACGGCGATATTACCATCTCGATCGTGAGACACCGAGATATTAAACACCACCCACCGCCAACAACCATCTCTACATTGGTGGCGAAATTCCTGACTTTGAACTGATGCTCCAGTTTCGATCGCCTGGTTGAAAGAGAGCACAGTTGTTTGTAAATCTTCTGGATGCACCAGGGACGCAAAGGAATATCCTACATATTCGGAGCGATCGAGACCGAACATTTTCTCGAATGCTGGAGAAAGATAGGTCAGCGTTCCATCCGGCTGGCAAGACCAGATCGTATCTTCCACATTTTCAACCAAGTGGCGATATTTCGCCTCACTTCTTGCCAGGGTCGCTTCTGCCGCTCGGCGCTTGTCAATCTCTTGCTGGAGTTGGGCAACGGTTCGCTCCAACTCCACCGTACGCTCCTTGACTTTGGCCTCTAGTTGAGAATTTGCAGCTTGCAGGGCGAGTTCGGCTTGCTTGCGTTGAGTTACCACTTCCGTTCGCATGACCAGACCGCCAATTTCTCCAGCTTCGATATACCAGGGGCGCACCTCCCAATGCAGCCAATCGATGCTGCCATCCTCGCGAGCAAAGGCTTCCTCTTCACATTTTTCGATCGCGCCGGCGAGACAATTCTGGTGAATGGCTTTCCATCGAGTGCCGATTTCGGGAAAGATCTCGTAGTGAGACCGTCCCGCCAAATGGCGATCGCCAAGTCCGTAATCCGATCTCCAGCGCCTGCTAACCGCCACGTAGCACATTTGGCGATCGAGGATCGCGATCGCTGCAGGCATCTGTTCGAGTGCCAGGCGAAGGTACTTTGCCAGGTCGTGAGTACTCAATGAGGGCGTATCGCTTCGATCGGGCATAAGTCTTACGTACTAAAGGAGGTCAATACCTCAAATCTCGATAAAACGGGTAACCCAGTCAGAAAAATGGATGTATTGGAGGAAAAAACATCGACTTGATACTCGATCGGTAGCAGTCGAATTTCAAACTCTTTTCCCCCAACGAGTTTTGAAAGACAGGTAAGGGTTCCCTATGTCTATCTTCCACAATCTGATGGGCGATTGTCATTCCCCATTGGTGAAAGGTTAAGGTTATATTCACTTTGTCAACTTCCCAATCATTGACCCAAAACCCGGCACGCGCGGGGGTCTCCCCCCAATCCCCCCGGTGGGGGACGAAACGCCTCCCGGTCGCGCTCGCCGGTCGTTGTGCCCCTGCGTACAAGAGGGAGATCGTGAAAAACTATAGCCTAAAAGGGATCTAGCTCTTCAATCCAATCAACTTGACATTTGGTCAAATTGCTTAACCTTTAACGAATGGTCATTCCCCATCTCATTCCAAACCGATCGAGATCTACGCAAACACGAGATAATCCATAACGCGTGTCGGCGATCGCTCTTGAATCGCGTGAGCGAGCGCCGGTAGAAACTCCCTAAAATCCCTATTCATTTCATCCCCCGCTTCAAACACGGGGGCTTTGAGTCTCCCGTATTTCTTTAGGTAAACTCTCTTCTTTGCGGCTTTTACGATCGCACCCGAAATAGAGCGCGATCGCCATCGAACTGCTACCCAACCCGTTTAACGGATGCCGTAAGTTACCAAAATCCCCAGTTCGATTTGCACTGTCGGTCGCCCATCATCGCCAGATATCGAATTATCTGCGGGATAGCACGAAGTAGAAATGGGAGTGTAGCTGTGAACTTCGACCGCAGCGAGCACATCCATCACCCGAACGCCCAGTGCTCCTGCCATGGCATCGATCCGACGCCGCGCATCTTCAATGGCTGATATGCGAGCTTCATTTTCGAGTCCGGTCACATCTTCGAGCGAGCAGTAGTTATTGGAGTAATTGTAGTACAAGTTCTCATCATCGAGATTGATAGCTTGAGCAATCTGGAGGATGCGATCGATCTCTTCTTGAGTGGGATCGAGCAACGTCACGACTAAGTTCGCCCCACTAGGACCGTAATAATAAGGCTCGGAGGGATTAAGATCGATTTCCACGGCATCTTCAGCCACTCCAGCCGCCATCAAAGTTTCCACGATCCGCTGCATCTCAGCTCGGGCAATCGGTTCGTTAGGACTGAGGGAGCCATCTTCGAGATAGGTTTCGGGGCGATTGAAATACAGTCTGATTTCCGCTTTTTCGGCTGTGGCACTGGCAATCCCCCGACCGTAGGTGGTTATCATCCGTCGGTCGCCAGTAAATAGCTGAGAAAGCTGGGGTTTGCCCTGCGAGGTTGTTGTAGCTGTGGCAGAACTCGAAAAATATAACCCAGTCGCCATTGCAGTGGAGGCAACCGCAGCAACGAGAACATTTGAGAATCCGATGGCTTTCATTTGAAATACTCCTCACGTTAGAAATCGATGGGAACGGACGCAAAGTTTTTATCTGTTGGAGAATCTATCCGGTGCGATCGATCCTGTCAAATTTAGCGTAGGATGCAATTGACCCACTGACAACCCAAGCATTGCGATCGGATATGGAGCAGAAGGTGTAGAGTTTCAAATTCAAAATTACGTCTGATGTGAGTTATAGTAGTTCGCGCCCTTTTCGTTACAAGTTTTGCGGGTTCGGGAATGGGGAATGGGGAATGGAAAAAGCCGGTTTCATCGATTGTGTAAATAAACTGATGCCGAAGCGTTATATCTAAAACCCTGAAGAAGGTGGGGAACGCAGAACGGGTTGTAACAAATTACAAAAAAGTCAGAGTTCGAGCGTTTATTACACATTCGGCATCAATTCAAAATTCCGAAGTCTCCTCATCCTGGGAGCGATTCATCAGGAGTCCGAAGCGGGGGAAGCGGCGAGCGACTCTTCTAGCAAAAAAGCCCCGCGCTCGAAGCGCACGCTCCAATAGCCACCGGGATTGCAAGCGAGAACCACTCCCTCTTCCCCCACCGCAATCAAATTGGGGGGGCGCAGCATCGGCATGGGATCGGCGGTTTTTAGGTAAGGGGGTAGAGTGACGACTCGCACCTTGTCTCCAACTGCAAATTCTTTCATCCTGGCACTCCAATTCGCTGTTAATCCTTTGAGGAATTGAACCCGACCGGGCGCGACCGTTCGTTTCACCTGGCATTTGATGCGCGATCGAAGGAAATCGAGCGTTTTGAGGTCGGCTCGTTATCCATCATTATCCACTGCCCCGACCCAGATGGAAAAGAAGCTCGACCGAAGTCTTGTTCCGATCGGCTTTTAGAGCAAGGTCAATTTCGGATTGGCTTGAAAACCGGGAAAAATATCGCTCAATTTTGTTTCTGGAATTTGCAGATGTTGAGTCAACAGCGGGGCGATCGCATCTCGAAAATCCGTCGTAATTGCTAAATCTCGCCCTTCATACCGTTGGGACTCTGCTAAGCCCGGCCACTCGCCAAGTACCCGACCGCCGCGAATGCCACCTCCAAGTACCCACATGGCGTTTCCGTAACCGTGATCGGTGCCGCTGTTACCATTGGCCGCCACCGTACGACCGAATTCCGACATCACCACGATCGCCGTATCTTCGTAGAGGGAACCCAGCTCGCGCGCCAAAACGGCTAATCCCTCTCCCACGGGTTTGAGGGCGCGATTGAGGCGACCTTTCTGATTGATGTGGGTATCCCATCCCCCCAACTCCAAAAATCCGAGCTGGGTGCGAGCGTCTCCAACCATCAATCGGGCCATCCGGCGGGCATTGCGAACGAAATCTTCCGGAGGAGGTGCGCCGGCATTGGCTTCTTGGGTTTCGGCTTGCAACTCGGCCATCAGAATTTCCCGTGCGGCATCCCCATCTCGATAGGCTCGAGCCAGGGCATCGCTGCCACTGTATAGGCGATCGAATGCCGCATTCACTTCCGGTCGATCGATGGTTAACTCCCGACCGGCACCGCGACCCCTGGGTAGATTCGCCACCGCCATCGACCCTTTCAAGATATAAGGTGTGGTCGTACCGACACTGACTGCCTGGGTGGGAGTTCCGTGAGGGAGTACCGCCAGAACGCGATTCATCCAGCCATCGGTTGTGGATTGCTCGGCTGGGGTTCCGGTTTCCATATCGAACTGAGCGTCAAAATGAGAACGGGTGGAATCGGGGGAACCGCAGGCGTGGATGAAGGCCAAACTTTTCTCTTCCCACAATGGCATCAGAGCTTCGAGAGATCGATGCAAGCCAAACTGACCGTCGAGATCGATCGCCCCATCTTCTTCCCCCGGCTTGGGAACGGACACTCCTCTGCGGAGTTCGTAATAGTCGGCTTCGCGGTAGGGAACCACCACGCTCAGACCATCGATCGCCCCCCGCAAGAAAATAACGATCAGGCGTTTTTGGTGGCTTTGTGCGGCCAAACTTCGGGCGACCCACCCATGGCTTCCCACACAGATCGTTCCGGCAGCACCGAGAAGGCTGGCATAGTGTAAAAATTTTCGTCGTTTCATAGCTCGATCGTCAATGGTTGATGGTTATTTTCTTCTGACCCAAAAAATACCGATGGTAAGAAACCACAAAGACACAAAGGGCGCGAAGTTAGAAGAAGATTGGCGATTATCCTACGTCGGTAAGGTTCTCATCCCTCATCGATACATCATCTCCGGACTCCCGAGAATAAGTGAAGAGCGTAAAGATTTCGGACTTGAGGCGATCGTCTCTTGGGTATTGTCTGAGAAGGCATTTCCCAAGGTGCGCGACAGCGACTCGGGTTCGACTTCTTCGTTATTCCCAAATCGACCTTTGGCGATCGCAATTGCTACATTAACTCGCCGAATCGTAGCATCTGGACTCAACCAAGCTTCTTCGGTATTGGGATACCCGTCGGGTGTCCGACAGCCGAATAGGGGCATACTCAGTTGGGTGAGGTTGCTAACAACTCGACCGAATTTCGGCTCTTGAGT
>NZ_JADEXN010000198.1 GCF_015207075.1 Zarconia navalis LEGE 11467 | reverse complement strand
CAGTCTTGGCACTGAGTAACAGAGCAACCATGTCAAAATCACCGACTTTGGTTGTGGCTTCTATCGCACTTGAAGCACATGAATTGTTAATGTAATTAACTTGCACTCCTCGCTCGATTAGCTCTTTGACTGTTGAAATATCGCGATTCTCGATCGCTTTAAGCATCTGTGTGTGTAATAAATGCGTGTGTGGCATAAACTCAATAAACTGATTTCGCGGACAAGACAAATGAAGGAATTTCAGGGAAAGCACGCCATTATTACCGGAGGTTCGAGCGGTATTGGACTGGCAACGGCGCAGTTGCTGGCAAGCCAAGGGGCACATATTTCCATTGTCGCCCGATCTCCTTCTAAACTAGAATTAGCCAAAACCGAAATTGAGGCAGCGAAAGTACGCTCAGAACAGCGAGTCAACGTTATCGAAGCCGATGTAGCCGATCGCGATCGAGCCGAAGCTGCCATGGAAAAGGCGATCGAACTTGGGGGACTGCCGCATTTATTAGTAACATCAGCAGGCATTGCTCATCCCGGCTACTTTCTCGAACTATCTCCCCAAATCTTCGAGGAAACCATGGCAGTCAACTACTTCGGTTCCCTCTATTGCGTTCGGGCGGTTTTACCGGCAATGCTGCAACAGAAAACGGGACATTTAGTGCTTATCTCCTCCGGTGCGGGTTTAATCGGACTTTACGGATACACCGCCTACAGTGCCAGTAAGTTTGCCCTGCGGGGATTTGCCGAGTCTCTGCGCCCAGAACTCAAAGGCACGGAAGTGAATATTTCGATCGTCTATCCCCCCGATACCGATACCCCCCAACTCGCCGCAGAAAACAAAACCAAACCCCCTGAAACCAAAGCCATTACCCAAAGTGCCGAAACCTGGCAGCCAGAAGATGTCGCCCGAGAAATTCTCCGGGGAGTTCTGAACAAATCCTTTGCCATTACCCCCGGTTTGGAGATGTCTTTGCTTCAACGATTGCACAGTGCGATCGCCCCTGGTTTATATTGGTATCTCGATCGACTTGCCGCCAATGCTCGATCGAATTGAGGGAGAGACGCGGCGACACAGTGAGAAAAATAACTTACCTATAATTCACTGACTCTTCCCTTGCTTCCCCTGCCCCCAATTCAATTGGGCGCTTGGGCGCTTCCGAATTCAACATTCTCTATCCGTGAGATGATAGAAGCCGATCGTCAGTCCTATAATATTGCTCTAAAAGTTGCTATGTCTAAATACGTGATGTGGGGAACCTACTGCGAAGATGTGTTGGAGAAGCGCAAACCCTACCGCCAAGCACATCTCGATGGCATCGCCGCCCAAAAAGAAGCGGGGTTGGTGATAACCCTCGGACCCACAAAAGATGGAACGATGGTGTTTGGCATCTACGACGCAGAAGATGAAGCCGCCGTTCGCAAACTCGTCGAATCCGATCCCTATTGGGAAAATGGGATTTGGACGGAATACGACGTGAAAGAATGGATTCAAGCGTTTTAAGATATAGACGGAGTGCAGACAAAACTCACAGCAATGTTAGCTCTTGGAAACAGCGACGTGTCAATTCGATTCGGGCAGCTAAGTCTGTCTGGTTGTGAATATCGATATTCGTAGCAAAAAAGTAAGTGTTGTCGCTTTTTTCCAAGTAACCGACGTACCATCCGATTTGTGTTTTTTCATCATCCTCAAACCAGACCCAGCCTGTTTTTGCTCGGATTGTATAGTCTGGAGTTTTTTCCACGATCGTAATGTCTTTGACAATAGAGAGCGCTCGATCGGAAAAGGGTAAGTCATTGTTGTAGAAATGTCGGAGAAATTGAATTTGCTCTTGAGGAGAAATTCGCAACTCGCCATCTAACCAAAAGCGATCGATATCACTGCGATCGCCAATTTTTTGATTGCCGTATTGGGCTTGAGTTATCCAGTGTTGCATTCGATCGTATCCCACTCTGCGAGCGAGAACTTGATAGAACCAGACTGCGGAAATCTTAAATGCCTCCCTCATATTCAAGTCTCGGTTCCATTCAGGAATATTTCTTTGAACTCCATCCCAAGTCAAAACCGAAATTTCATCGGAAATGACCCCTGTCTCGAGTGCAATCAGAGAGTTGAGAATCTTGAATGTCGATGCGGGTGAGAAAGGGGTTGTATTTCGTTGGGGGTTGTGTTGAAAAGTACGATCGTTGTTTAAGTCATAGATGATAATCGAACCTTCAATTTCAAGATCTTGAAAGTGTTTCTCAAAATTAATGGTCTCCGCCATCTCAAGTCGATCGACCAGATTAATTTCTATTTTTTTTGCGATTAATGCTAGTGATTTTTGAGGTGACAAGATAAAGATAATCCAACTCACTGCAACCAAAGTTATTAGTTTAAAACGAATTGTTCGATTCATCAAGTTTTAAAATTTAGTGTAGTCCCGAGCATTCTAAAACTACACCGATCGCTTCTTGAATTCCAGAAATATCGATAATTTAGAACCTAAGGATAGACGAATAAGTTTTGTAAGAAAGAAAACTTAATATTTATAAGTAATAAATAAAAACTATACTATTATCAATTTTATTGACTTTTCTCTGTGTAAAAAAAATTAATAATCTAAATAGAGTCCGTACCCTTCTTTAATGAGTCGATCGCACCAATCAAAAAACTCATGCAGCCATTCGGATTCTAAACCAGCCTGCAAATAGTATTCAAAGTTATACACACCTGGATTACGAACTTTACACTTCGATGCAACACATCGATTCCATTGTCTGATATTCTCTTGGGCGATCGTAATCGCTTCCATATATCGATCGTACTTTTCTCGAACTTCCGGTTGAATAGGTTTAGATGCACTATCTGGCTCAAAAACGGGAATATCTATTTCGGGTAAATCTGGAATTTCGCGTGCCACCACTTCTTCTCGGGTTTTTAAAAACTTTTCTTTTTTCGTCCAAGCATTATCAATTTCATAAGAGTATTCGAGCCACATACAAAAGTCTTCTAGAGCAGTTTTCCAGGATAAACTACCTGGATTGTAGTAGTCTTCAAATAAAAAAAGCTGGTGCAGATAGTTTCTATATTTTCCTAATTTTACTTCCTCAATATAATTCTTCCATCTTGTCAAATATTGAGGCAGATCTAGAGGTACAATAGTCGTATAAGCTGCCTTTCTCCATTCTAATGGCAATATGCGATTGTAAGTAATCGGATAAACTCGCATTATCGGCCGATTTAGATTATCCCAAGATTCATCCGAATCGGGAAATTCAATTAATTCTATAAGACGATCGCAAGCTTCGTGATATCTTTTCCTTTTCTCCTTATCTTCTTCAGGTATGGGGAGATCGTTTATCTCTTCAATGTACATTCCACCCGGAAAATTTTGTGATTGTCGATCGACCCACAGTTTCAACTCTTGGAGATCGACACCACTTTTGATTTTAAACTTGACCCAATCAACCCCCACGATCGCCTCTCTTTTTTATCTCAGTTGTGCCAAAACCGCTTCGGCAACGCCAACCGATGAAGCCGGATTCTGACCGGTAATCAAGTGACCCTCGATCGCAATGTGGGGTTGCCAGTCTTCGGCT
This sequence comes from Zarconia navalis LEGE 11467, assembly GCF_015207075.1. Classification (GTDB taxonomy): domain Bacteria; phylum Cyanobacteriota; class Cyanobacteriia; order Cyanobacteriales; family Geitlerinemataceae; genus Zarconia; species Zarconia navalis. The sequence continues at coordinate 4,886 of NZ_JADEXN010000198.1, read as the reverse complement.
TTGGTATACTTGCCGCTTTAGAGTACAGTCGGAGTCTTTTTGGTTCTATATAAATTTTAGACAGCCGTTTTGGCTTTGTATCGTTTGCCATCAGGCATAATGGCTAAGCTGAAGTCGGCATCTTTAACACTTGCGCCGTAGAGATTCACATCGGTTAAGTTTGCGCGTTTGAGATTGGCTCGATCGAGTTTTGCCCGAATCAAGTTAGCACCAACAAGAATCGATCGTTCTAAGTTCGCGCCGCGAAGAATTGCTCCTTTCAAATTGGCACTTTGTAAATCCGTACCTTCGAGATCGATATTGGTAAAGTCTAAACCCGACAAATCGACTTTATTTAAGTTGACTCCTTTAAATAAAGTATTTTTTAGATGAACACCTTGTAATCTTGCTGAGGTTAAATCTGCCCCAGAGAAGTTTACGCTTGTCAAGTCTGCTTCAATTAAGCAAGCATTACGAAGGTCTGTATTGGTCAAGTCTGATTTTTCTAGAATTGCTCGTGTGAAGTTCGCACATGCTAAGTTAGCAAAGCTGAAGCAAGTTCGATCTAAACTAGAATGTGTAAAGTTGGCACTCTGTAAAATCCCCTCGCTAAAGTTAGCATTTTGGAGATCTGCATTATCTAATTGTATAGATGAGCACTCAGTCTGTCGAAGGTTAGTATTAACAAGCAAAGCTTTACTCAGCTTCATCTGAGTCAGTTTAGAGCCGCTTAAGTTGGCTTCGCTCAGATCCGTTCCAGTCAAATCAGCCTGAGATAAATTAATACCTTGTAAATCTACACCCTTTAAATCAACTTGTTTTAATTGAATTCTGATAAAATCTCGTTTTCCTTCTGCATACTGTTCTAAAAATTCTTGTTTTTCCATTAGAATCTGATTTTTATTTCTTTTATTATTATAAATAAGTAAAAAATGAACTGCAACTTTATGTGAGAGTGATTTGTGAATAAAAAAAGGATCGGATATTCTATCAAGTAATTAAAAATACAAAATCATGAATTTATATGTATAAAAAGGATATTAAAATCCAATCGATCTGAAGACTCATCCAAAATCGATCGCGATCGCATTTAAAATCACCCACAGTCCTCGATTGTTAACTAAAAAACTTAGCGATATCTTGCTTGAAAGCAGCAAGGGACTCCACATCCAGGTAGAACATATGACCCGCTTCGTAGGTAGAAATTTTGACCTTCTGCCGCAATTCCGAATCAATATTCATGTGGGAAATCATATACTCGGTGGCAAAATGAGGCGTCGCTAAATCGTAGTAGCCTTGAGCGACAAATACCTTCATAAACGGATTTTTTGCCATTGCCCCTCGCAGCACTTCATCGGTAGTTGGCAGTGCCCCTTTCTCCCACTCCCAATTTTCGTGGGTATTCCAGCTAATTACCTCTCTCTTTTTTATCTCAGTTGTGCCAAAACCGCTTCGGCAACGCCGACTGATGAAGCCGGATTCTGCCCGGTAATCAAGTGACCCTCGATCGCAATATGGGGTTGCCAGTCTTCGGCTTTGGTATACTTGCCGCCGTTAGCGCTCAACATATCCTCTACCAAAAATGGCACCACATCCGTCAGTTCGACTGCCGCTTCTTCGCTATTGCTAAAGCTGGTAACCGACTTCCCCGCCACGAGATGAGAACCATCGGCTGTTCTGGCGTGGCGGAAGACTCCCGGCGCGTGACACACTGCTGCTACGGGTTTACCGGCGGCATACATTGCTTCAATCGTGGCGATCGAATCTTTATCTTCGGCTAAATCCCACAACGGACCGTGGCCGCCGGGATAAAATACGGCATCGAAGTCTTGTGAAGATATAGTCGATAGCGCCAACGTATTGGCTAAGGCTGTTTGCGCTTCTGTATCGGCATCAAAACGCTTCGTGGCATCGGTTTGGTGTTCGGGTTGGTTACTTTTGGGATCGAGGGGAGGCTGTCCTCCAGCCGGCGAGGTGAGGGTAATTTCTGCCCCTGCGTCTTTGAAAACATAATAGGGGGCAGCAAATTCTTCTAACCAAAAACCCGTTTTTTCTTCAGTATTTCCAAGGCGATCGTGAGATGTTAAGACGATTAGAATTTTCATGGAAACCCTCCGACTGATTTTCTCTAAATCTGTATCAATACCCGTTTCTATTTTAGAGTACAGTCGGAGTCTTTTTCGTTCTAAATTTTAGGCAGCCGTTTTGGCTTTGTATCGTTTGCCATCAGACATAATGGCTAAGTTGAAGTCAGCATCTTTAACGCTAATCTCTACGAGATTAGCATCGGTTAAATTGGCACGTTTGAGATTGGCTCGATCGAAATTCACCTGAATGAAGTTAATCCTCACCCAAATCGATCGTTCTAGCTTCGCTCTTATCAGGATTGAACTCCTCAAGTTTGCGCTTCAAAAATCGGCATTTTTTAAGCTTATACTTGTTAAGTCCAAGTCCGATAAATTTATTTGATGAGATTTCATATTTTTTAATATAATAGATATTTTCGATCGGATCGGCTCCGATTAAATCGATTTGAGATAAAGTAGAGCTTTTGAATTGATTTTTAACAAAATCTAGCTTAACTTGTGTATACAGTTCTAAAACTTCCTGTTTATCCATTTGAATCTAATTTTTGTTTCCTTCATTAGTATAGATAATGAAGAAACAAGTCGCAAATCGGACGAAATAAAACTTGTGGATAAAAAAAGGAGATAACTAGCAATCTAGTTACGATCGTTACAAAGCTACGACTAAATTAATATAAAAAAAAACTATATAATTTTAATGTTATTTATTCGATCGGCAGTTAAAAATTAATTTCGATCGCATTTTAAACAGTTTAGATTTTTCGATTATCAACTAAAAAAAACGTCGATATCTTGCTTGAAAGCAGCGAGAGACTCCACATCCAGGTAGAACATATGACCCGCTTCGTAGGTAGAAATTTTGACGTTCTGCCGCAATTGAGAATCAATATTCATGTGAGAAATCATATACTCGGTGGCAAAATGAGGCGTCGCTAAATCGTAGTAACCTTGGGCGACAAATACCTTCATAAACGGATTCTTCGCCATTGCTCCCCGCAGCACTTCACCGGTAGTCGGCAGTACCCCTTTCTCCCACTCCCAATTCTCGTGGGTATTCCAGCTAATTACCTCGTAAATCAAGTCCGTCTCGACTCCCAGTTCCGATCGAACATAGCGATCGAACGTTGCCGTGTAGGGCGGTATAATCGCCAGCATCGAAGGATCGAACTCCGGCCGTTCCGTCACCGTTGAGGGTTCGATCCCTTTAAAGCGGGAATCGAGTCGTCCAACGCTGCGCTTTCGATCTCGCAGCAGTTCCTTGCAAAAGCGATCGATATCGATGCGAAGATTGGAACCGAGGACGAAATCCAGATTTAGCCCCGTATAGCGGGAAAGTCGCTCGGCGATACGGCGACATTCGGATTCCTCAATGCGATCGCCTTTCATCAACGCTACCGTAAGTTCGCTTTGGGCCCAAGCTTCAACCTCCGCCATCAAATCGGGTAACGGACGTTGCTGCAATTCCTCCTCCAGCTTTTTGTGATACCAAGCCGTGGCAGCATAGGTGGGGACAAACAAAACGAAGGGCAAATCGTCCCCCGTACCAAAAAAGATCGGTCGCAAATCCAGAGCAGTTGAGATGAGGATAATGCCGTTGAAGGCGATACCCTTCTTGACTAAATCCCCTGCCAAACCGGCAACACGGGTCGTGCCGTAACTCTCTCCCGCCAAATAGAGAGGCGAACAGGTGCGTTGATAGCGACTTAGATATAAACGAATAAACTCCCCAACCGATCGAATATCTCCCTCAAAACTCCAGTATTTTTTATCGACGGTTTCATCGATCGATCGACTGTAACCCGTACCCACGGGATCGACAAACACCAAGTCCGTTCGATCGAGCCAAGTATACTCGTTATTTTCCAATCGATAGGGCGGTGGCGGCATCCAACCCTCTGGTTCCATACAAACGCGCTGGGGTCCGAGTGCCCCCATATGCAGCCAAACCGAAGAAGAACCCGGACCACCATTAAAGACAAACGTGAGAGGGCGATCGACCGTATTATCGATCTCATCTAACTCGTAAGCGACAAAGAAGATTTCGGCTTGAGTTTGGTCAAATTCGTCTTTGAGGGGAAGAACGCCGGCACGAGATGTATATTTGTAGCTTTTATCTTGCAGAATTAACTCGTGATGAGTCTCAACCGGTTCGATTCTTGGAAGTTTACGCTTCTTGTCTTTTTCTTCCGACTTTGTCTGGTTTTCTGTTCGCTCGTTTGAGTTCATGGGGAGGTACTGATTGAAGTTCCGAAAGGGTCTGGGACATCACAGAGAATTCCGCGCTTGAGAATTGAATTAGAAAGTCCGCAGATGGAGAGAAGAAAAACTCATGTGTTGTCAATTGTCAATTGTTCGTTGACTCTTCTCTCCTAACCCAAACGAGGGCGAATGCCGTAATTTCGATAGTGGAAATAATCCTTCAAAATTCGATCGTGATCGAAACAAAGATTTGTCGGAATCGCCCAAGGTTCAAAGATTTTCGAGTTCTTGGCATCGTCTCCAGCTTGAGGTTCGCCGGTGGCGGTGGCGATAAATGCAAGGGCGATCGTATGCTGGCGTTTGTCGCGATCGGGATGGGAATAAACCAACAACTGTTCTACCAACTCCACCGATAATCCCGTTTCCTCTTGCGCCTCTCGCACTGCTGCGGTTTCTACCGACTCGCCATAATCGACGAACCCCCCCGGAATTGCCCAGCCATAGGGGAGATTGAGCCGTTCTATCAGGACGATCGGACGATGGGGGCGATCGATCAGTTCGATGATGATATCAACAGTTGGGGCGGGATTGCGAGGGGTCATATCGGTTATGGAAATAGGG
>NZ_JADEXN010000197.1 GCF_015207075.1 Zarconia navalis LEGE 11467 | reverse complement strand
GGCGATCGGCAACAGCGGCAGTGCGGTGAGCTTGATGGTGACGGCACCAACCGCCAAAATCAGGGGAACGAGCCGAGAATCGAGGATGGAAGCGGTTTTTCGATCGAGGGGATCGGATTGCTGCAACGGGTTGGTTAGCGGCTTGGGTTCGGCAGAAGTAACGAGAATCGCCCAAGCGGTTATGCCGACGAGGGAAGTCACGGCAACATCGGCAGAGAACGAGATTAAAATTGGCGATGCGGGAGAGCTTGCCAAATAAATCGAAATGACGATCGCGAAAAAGACAAAGAGAAATCCGTCTGAAACCTTTGCCCGACCCGAAACAATTTTGCTCAGGGCGATCGCAACTTGGAGGGTATCGAGAAAATAGATGTACCCATTTGAAACTGCCCCAATGCGATCGCCTAAAAATTCAGGGGTTAGGGGTGCGGCGAAGGCAAACCACGAGGAGGCAAAGCTGAATTTTGGGTTAATTAGAGCGACTCCGGGAACGGCTCCAAATTCGGAAAGCCACTGAATCGAACCGAGGTGATACAATCCCGTATCGAACCACCAGATTTGCTGCGACATCAACGCCGCGATCGAGATCGTCAATAGCGCGCTTAGCGATATCGAACCTAACGTGAGAGAGCAGCATGCGATCGCCATGGCAACCCGAACCCGCCGTAACGTCAATGCCGAAGTCGTTAGCACGGCAAATCCTAGAAGTCCGACCGACAACGAGAGCGGTACGACAAATGATACTGCCAGTAGCGCAACGCACAGAATGACAAGACCCAGCCAAGTGGATGCGATGAAGCGATCGCCAATGTCATCGAAGTCACGATCTCGAATAAGAGCGAGCGTTCCATTGCCGACGATCGAGCAAACTGCCAGAAGCGCGAGCCAAACTAGGATTAGATAAAGCATAAAGATGAATTGTCAATGGTCAAGGGTCAGTTGTGTAGACTCAGTATCGGCTATCGGGCGTTGCTTTAAAAACCATTCAATCGTTCTCCCTCTTTTTATATTTCTCTCCCCCAGCTCACCAACACGAGTGTTCTAATTGATGGGGTGGTGGTTAGAAATCCCCGATCGATATTCGATCCGAGCGAGGGGTGTTGTCACCCCTCGCTCGGCGATACTTAGATATATTTTCGTAGATTTTAATTCGTAAAATTTGTATTTTGTCAATCCCTCCGAGGTTTTAAATTCGATAAAATCTCGATCTAGATCGAGATAAATTTGTTCCAAATTCAGATATTCAACTACCTAAGGTTCAATTTAATTCTCAAAATTGTAGAGAAAAAATCTGTTTTTTTCGTCCTAATAAATGAAGTTTGCGATTGCGACGATCTCGATGCATTCAAAATTTCGTGCTTTTCCAGGAGCGAGGAAGCAAACAAAGTTGTAGCCCCACAAGCCCTTCTGTATAAAGCGTTACACATTTTTTTTGGAAGTCCCAACCTTGCAGATAGTGAAGTGGAGAAGAGCGAAAAATCTATTCCCCGATCTTTCTACCCTCTCGCAACGTCAGATCGAAAATCGGGAAATACACTCCAGATAGATATAGAAGGCAGAAAAGTTTTCAGAACAATTTTTCTGACATATTTACAGAGTCTTTATAAACGAGAATTATTATTTAAAGACTTGATGAGTCTATGTCTTTTGACTGTCTACTTACGTGAAAGTATGGAACGATGTTTGGTACCGGAAGGCTTTTAAACATCTAAGTAAATTTCATCAGATCCTAACTAGGTCATAGCGATGCAAACCGCAAAATCACTAACCATCTCGATCGTCATTCCCGTCTACAACGGTGGGAAGGCCTTCTACAAGTGCCTGTCGAGCTTGCAAGCGGTCATCTGCGACCCCGAGGCCATTTCGCCTCACGAGATCGTCGTCGTGTCCGATGGGGATACAGACGGATCGTGGCAGCTCGCCGAACAGTTTGGGGCGAAGGTCATTCGCTGTGCCACCAGTCGAGGCCCTGCCCGAGCCAGGAATATCGGCGCTCGTGCCGCGACGGGAGACATCGTATTTTTCGTCGATGCCGATGTGACCGTTTATCCCGAGACCATTGGCCGCGTCGTTCAAGAATTTGAAAGAGCGCCTGACTTAGCCGCTCTAATCGGTTCCTACGACGATGCTCCAGGGGCTCATAATTTTCTATCTCAATATAAGAATTTATTCCATCACTACACCCACCAAACCTCTAGCGAAGTCGCCTCAACCTTCTGGGGAGCTTGCGGCGCGGTTCGGCGAGAGGTCTTTCTACAGCTGGGTGGATTCGATGAAAAATATCGTGCCGCTTGTGTTGAAGACATTGAGTTAGGATACCGACTCAAACGGTACGGTCACGCAATAAAACTTTGTAAGGATATTCAGGTCAAGCACCTCAAGCGCTGGGAAGCTTTCTCCCTCCTCCGGGCAGAGATTTTCTACCGCGCACTGCCCTGGACGGCGCTGCTATTACGCAATCGCGCCCTCAATAACGACCTCAATTTACAAACATCGAGCCGAGTCAGCGTTCTACTGGTTTATGGCTTGGTATTAGCCCTCGCTCTGGCGGCGATCTCGCCTAGTTTCGCGGCACTCTTACCGATTGCGGCTGTCGCGTTAGGTCTGATTAATTTACCCGTCTATCAATTTTTCCATCGCAAGCGAGGATTGTTCTTCGCACTCAAGGTCGTTCCTTGGCATTGGTTTTATTTTTTCTACAGCGGCTTCGCATTTGCGATCGGTTTAGCTCGTCACGGGGTCAGAGAGTTAACCCCCTTAAGAATGGGCAAGTTGTCCAGAATTTGGGCTAGCTAAATCGTCAGCATTGAGCTATTGGTTCTTCGTCAATCTCGCTTCAGCCAACGGTTCAATCCTGACACTCAGAATTCCTATCGATATCGAACTCATTTAATTTTTGAAGTTGAAATCCGATCGAGCGAGTCGAACGCGAAGCTCGATCGATTGTTTGAATGTTTTTCTCGCGTATCGACGCTCTGCAAGCAACTCAACTCTGCGCAATCGAGTTATCTAGCAATATATATATCAAGCTTCATCATGCAACACTATCCTACAGTCGTCATCGGCGGAGGCCCTGCCGGTCTCACAGCCGCCTATCAACTCAGCAAGCAGAACCACAAAAGCGTGGTTCTCGAAAAAGGCGATCGGGTCGGGGGCATCTCCCGCACCGAAACCTATAAAGGCTATCGCTTCGACATTGGCGGTCACCGCTTCTTCACCAAAGTTAAAGAAGTCGAACAGCTTTGGCACGAAGTCCTCACCGACGACTTCATCAACGTCCCTCGGATGTCTCGGATTTATTACGATGGCAAATTCTTCAGCTATCCCCTCGAACCCTTCGACGCGCTGACTAAGCTGGGCCTGATTGACAGCATGATGATTATGCTCAGCTATATGAAAATCAAAATGCGCCCCTTGCCCGAAGAGGATAACTTGGAACAGTGGGTGACCAATCGATTTGGCGAGCGCTTGTACCAAACCTTTTTCAAAACCTACACCGAAAAAGTTTGGGGAATGTCTTGCACCAAAATCCAAGCCGACTGGGCCGCCCAGCGCATTAAAGGACTCTCCCTCAAAAAAGCAGTCCTCAACGCCCTGTTCAAGGTCAACAATACCAAAACCCTGATTAAAGAGTTTGAATATCCTCGCTTGGGGCCGGGCATGATGTGGGAACGGTTTCAAGAGAAACTCGACGATCGCGGATCGCCAGTTCACTTGAAGACCAACGTCATCGGCATCGAGCGCGAAGGCAAGCGCATCAAAAGTATCACCGCCATTAAAGACGAGCAACTCGTCAAATTCTCCGGCGACAACTTCGTCTCGAGTATGCCGGTCTCCTTGCTGCTCAACCGCCTCAATCCCGCCCCTCCCGAGCATGTCTTAGAAGCGGCACGAGGATTGAAGTATCGCGATTTTCTAATCGTCTCCCTGGTGGTGAATAAAGAGCATTTATTCCCCGACAACTGGATTTACATCCACAGCCCCGAGTTCAAAGTCGGCCGCATCCAGAACTTCAAAAACTGGAGTCCGGAAATGGTTCCCGATGCGAGCAAAACCTGTCTGGGTATGGAGTATTTCTGTAGCGAAGGGGATAACCTGTGGGAGATGTCCAACGAGGACTTAATTGCCCTGGCCAGCCGAGAAGTCGTCGGTTTGGGGTTGGTAGACAATACCGACCTGATTGAAGACGGCACGGTGATTCGTCAGTACAAAGCCTATCCGGTTTACGATGGGGAATATCGCCGCCACCTTCAAGTGATTGAGGATTATCTCGAAACCTTCGAGAACCTGCAAACCACCGGCCGCAACGGAATGCACCGTTACAACAATCAAGACCACTCCATGCTGACGGGAATGCTCGCGGCGAAGAATATTCTCGGCGAAGACCACGATTTGTGGAACGTGAACGTCGAGCGTTCCTACCACGAAGAGTTCACCAAGGAGCGCTTCGAGAAGCAGCAGCAGCAGCAACAGCAGAACGACGACACGCCCAAACCGGTCAGTATCAAAGCCTAGGGAGGAAACCCGAGATGGCACCACAGACCCAGCACGAACCTAAGGTATCGGTGGTGATTCCGGTCTATAACGATTCCGGACGACTGACCCGATGTTTGGAAGCACTCGATCGTCAAACTTACCGGCGCGATCGCTACGAAGTTATCGTTGTCGATAACGGTTCGGAGGATGCGGCAGCCGTAGAAGCTTTGGCAGGTCGGTTCGGGGCGATCTTCTCCTGGGAATCCACACCGGGTTCCTACGCCGCTCGCAATCGAGGGATTTCGGTGGCAACTGGGGAGGTTATAGCATTTACCGATGCCGATTGTATTCCCGCTGCCGACTGGATCGAACGGGGGGTTAGCTGTCTTCAACGCCACCCCGATTGCGGTTTGGTGGCCGGTAACATCGAGTTGTTCTTCCAAAATCCCGATCGCCTCACCCCCGTCGAACTGTTCGAGAAAGTGACGGCGTTTACCCAACGGCAGTTTGTGGAGGGCGATCGATATGGGGCGACGGCTAATCTCTTTGTCCGGCGGTCAATTTTCGATCGCGTCGGTAACTTTCGCGTCGGGCTGAAGTCCAGCGGCGATCGCGAGTGGGGTCAGCGGGTTCACAGCTTTGGCTATCCCTTGGTTTATGCTTCGGACGTGCGGGTTTCCCATCCGGCGAGATCGACGTTCGGCGAGCTTTACGCCCGCACCCGGAGAATCGCTGGCGGTTTCTACGATTTGCACGTTCGCGATCGTCCCTCTTCCTGGGAACGCGATCGGGCATTTGCCGGAGCAATGCTAACTCATCTGATTCCACCGCTGATGTTCGTCTGGAATGCTTTGGGCGATCGGCAGTTGAAGGACGCGCGAGACAAACTTCAGGTTTGTCGTGCGATGTTCTTTTTCCGATACGTCAGTGCGTTGGAAATTCTGCGGCTGAGATTGGGTCGGCGATCGGCACGGGCTTAAGATCGGACGAGGGCGAACCACAAAGACACGAAGGACGCGCTCGTCAGAAGAAGAATGCGCTCGGATAACCTCCGATGGCTTCATCAAAAAGTCGTTCGATAGTTGCTGGGATCGCACATTCCCGGTAGACGTTCAATTTTTGGTTTCATAATCATAGACTTGGTACATTGTCAATTTCACTCGGGTATAAGAGATGAAAATTGCCTTTATGGTCGGACAGTTCCCCCTACTGTCTGAGACCTTTATCCTCAATCAAATTACGGGGGCGATCGATCGGGGGCACGAGGTCGATATTTATGCCGATCTTCCTGGAGACATCACCATCCTCCACGGCGATGTCACGAAATACAAACTGCTCGATCGAACCACCTATCTGCCGTCAATTCCCGAAAACCTGCTCTGGCGCTGTATTAAAGGGTTTGGCTTGCTCGCCACTCGACTGCGGCAAGCACCGCTCAAAACCCTGCGCGCCCTAAATGTGGTTCGATATGGGAAACCGGCTCTCTCGCTGTGGCTGCTCTACAGCCTGGTTCCAGAACTCGCATCGAGCTACGACATCATTCACTGCCAGTTCGGGACGCAAAGTTTCCGAGGAATGGCGTTTCAGACGGTTAATTCCCCCCAAGCCAAGTTGGTGACCACCTTTCGCGGGCAAGATATCAGTCGATTCGTGGCCCAGAAAGGTCCCCACATCTACGATCGCCTCTTCTCGCGGGGAGACTACTTCCTCGCCAACTGCGAGTTTTTCAAACAGCAGGCGTTGGAGTTGGGTTGTCCGAGAGATCGGATAAAAGTTCACGGTTCTGGGCTGGAGTGCGATCGCTTTCCCTTCAGAACTCGCCGTCCACCCGCCAAAAAACCGGTTCGGATTGCCACCGTAGGACGGTTGGTAGAGAAAAAGGGGATCGAGTACTCGATTCGAGGAGTCGCCGAATGCATGCGATCGTATCCGAATCTAACATATACGATCGTCGGTGAGGGGGAGTTGCGCCCAGAATTAGAGCAGTTGGTGCGATCGCTCGGACTCGAATCGAAAATCAAATTGGTGGGTCAAAAGTCTCAAGAAGAACTCATCGACATTCTCGAAACCTGCCATTTGTTTATTGCCCCGAGCGTCACCGCTGCCGATGGCGATCGAGATGCCCCCGTCAATACCCTCAAAGAGGCGATGGCAATGGGTTTACCGATTATCAGTACCCGCCACGGGGGGATTCCCGAGTTGGTAGACGACGGCGTGGAAGGATTCCTGGTTCCCGAGCGAGATGCGTCGGCGATCGCGCGGGAGTTGAGTGAATTGCTCGAACATCCCCAACGGTGGCCGATAATGGGACGTGCCGGACGCGCTCGCGTCGAAGCTCAGTACGATTTGTCTCGACTCAATGACGAACTCGCTACTTTGTATCGATCGCTTTTACAGCCCGACCAACCCCCTAGCAAAACTGCTTCTCTTTTACCTACTTAAATTTTCTGGAGGATCGATCGTATGACTGCTACCATCCGTCAATCGAGTTCCCAACCGACTTCCCAACCGACTTCCCAACCTCAAGCCGATACTAGCTCGGCCGAGCCGTTAGTCACCCTCGTCGTCGTGCCGCGCGAGCGCTTCAGTTGCGCCCGCGAATCTCTAGAGAGCATTTACGCCCATACCCAACTCCCCTTCAAGCTCGTCTACATCGATGGCAACTCTCCGGCCAAACTGCGCCAGTACCTCGACGAACAAGCTCAGATCCGGGGATTCGAGATCGTCCGCACGGATGTTTACCTCTATCCCAACCAGGCGCGGAACCTAGGATTGCAGCAGGTTCGCACCAAATACCTCGCTTTTGTCGATAACGATGTTATTGTCTCCGATGGTTGGCTCGAAGCGTTGGTGCGCTGTGCCGAAGAAACCGACGCCGCAGTGGTCGGGCCGCTGATGTGCCAGTACGAGCCGATTCACGAAGAAATTCACTTCGCAGGCGGTCAGAGTCATGTCTGGGTGGATAAAACCGGGCGACGACGGATGCGGGAAAAAATGAACGACCAGGGTAAAAAGGTCGATCGGGTGCGATCGCGCTTGGAACGCTCTGAGACGGAACTGGCAGAGTTTCATTGCGTTTTGGTGCGGAGATCGGTTTTCGATACCGTCGGATCGCTCGATGAAGGAATGCTCAATACGAAAGAACACCTCGATTTTTGCTTGAGCGTTCGCGAAGCAGACCAGACGGTATATTTCGAGCCGGAGTCCCTAGTGACTTACGTTCCCGGCGCACCGCAAGACTTGTCCGATGTCCATTACTATATGCTGCGCTGGAGCGATGAGTGGACGTTATCGAGCTTGCATCGGTTTCGCGATAAGTGGAACCTGGCCGAAGACGGTTACTTTCAAGCCAAGTACAAAAAACTGGGCTGGCGGCGCTATATGTCCCTCATCGAACCCCTTGCCCGTCGGTTGACCTTCGGCATCGGCACGGAATGGGTGGCGCGCGCGATCGCCAAACTCGAACATGGATTCAACCGCTATCTCACCTACCGTCACCGCCAAACCCAGCAGCATTTAGCTCAAACAGCCCAAACAGACCCAACAGCGAACGATCGTCCGGTTCCTTCGGGCCTAGAACAAGTCTGAGCTTATGAGCTTTCAGCGCAAAGTTCTCCAAGCGGCGATCTGGACGGCCGTCCAAAATTGGGGCGGACAGTTCGGATCGCTGTTGGTCTTTTTCGTACTGGCGCGGTTGCTCGGGCCCGAAGATTTTGGCTTGGTGGCCCTGGCCAACGTCTTTTTGGCTTTCGTGCATATTTTCCTCAACCAAGGCTTTCCCCAAGCCCTGGTACAGCGGGAAAACCTCGAACCCGAACATATCGATACGGCGTTTTGGACGAATCTGGTCTGCGGTTGCATATTAACGATCGCCGGGATTGCGTTTGCTCCCCTGGTGGCACAATGGTTCGATCGTCCGGCGTTGGTGCCGATTTTGCGCTGCTTTTCGGGATTAATCCTCATCAACTCCCTGACTGACGTTCAG
>NZ_JADEXN010000004.1 GCF_015207075.1 Zarconia navalis LEGE 11467 | reverse complement strand
ACGAAATCTTAGATGAAGAGCTTTTTGACGCAAGTCCTTCTGCTCCTCAACCCGCTCCTCATGACGAACCCCCAGAAAAACGGCGTTCGAGATCGGCTAATCTTTCTTTGAATCAAATCCCCAAACCTAAAGAAATTAAGAAATACCTCGACGAACATGTCATCGGTCAACAAGAGGCTAAGAAAGTTCTCTCCGTTGCCGTTTACAACCACTACAAGCGTCTGAGTTTCGCTCAAGCAAAGATGCGGGGCAAAGTCAGTGCCGATGATACCGTCGAACTCCAGAAATCTAACATCCTGCTCATCGGTCCGACGGGTTCGGGGAAAACCTTGCTCGCCCAAACCTTGGCTAATTTTCTCGATGTTCCCTTTGCGGTTGCCGATGCCACAACCCTCACCGAAGCCGGATATGTGGGCGAGGATGTGGAAAATATTCTCTTGCGGTTGCTTCAGGTTGCCGATTTAGATGTGGAGGAAGCCCAACGAGGAATCATCTATATCGACGAACTCGATAAAGTGGCCCGCAAAAGCGAGAATCCTTCCATTACCCGCGACGTTTCGGGAGAGGGAGTGCAGCAAGCTCTACTTAAAATGCTCGAAGGAACGGTTGCAAACGTACCCCCCCAAGGAGGCCGCAAGCACCCCTACCAAGATTGCATCCAAATCGACACCCGCAATATTTTGTTTGTCTGCGGAGGTGCGTTCGTAGGACTCGAAAAAATTGTCGAGCAGCGCATTGGCAAAAAGTCGATGGGATTTATTAAACCCGGAGAAGCTCAACCCAAAGAGAAACGAACCTCAGATGTTCTCCAACACCTCGAACCCGACGATTTGGTTAAATTTGGCATGATTCCCGAGTTTATCGGGCGCTTGCCCATCGAAGCCGTTCTCAATCCCCTGGATGAGGATACGCTGATGGCAATTTTGACTCAACCGCGCAACGCTCTGGTCAAGCAGTACCAAAAGCTGCTAAATATGGACAACGTGCAGTTGGAATTTAAGCCCGAGGCACTGCGAGCGATCGCCCAAGAAGCCTACCGCCGCAAAACTGGGGCTAGAGCGCTGCGGAGCATCGTTGAAGAATTGATGCTCGAAGTGATGTACGAGTTGCCTTCTCGCAAAGATGTGACGCGCTGCTCGATCACGCGAGAAATGGTGGAGAAGCGATCGACTGCAGAAATTTTGCTTCACCCTTCATCGTTGCCTAAGCCCGAATCAGCCTAAAAGCTAGAATTAGATTCGAAGAAAAAAGGCAAACTGGGGTTAGTTAATATGACTGGCCTATCAGTTCGTCGTGGGTGAAGTATTGGATGAAATCTTGGATGAAATCTTGCTCGATCGAATAATTTTTTCCGACCCCATGTAATTTTTCGAACCCTGAAACAGTTCCACGATCTGCCAAGCGATCGTTTCCAACATAGCTACTCTTGTGTGGGTTTGGGATGGCAGAAGAAACTCGAGCGCTTTTTATAGGTTTTCCGATACAGTTCGAGAGCTTCCGAGCCTTTTTGCGTGTGGAAATCCTCTTGTACTTTGCGAGTAAGACGACGGGAAACTTCTTTAACGATCCCGCAAATCATGCGATCTCCAGTTTTTTGAATCAAATTTGGCGGCAGTGCGTGAATAAATCCAGGAAAATGTATACCAATGCCCAAGTCTAACTCCCAATCCACTCGAGTCACCGTTAGAGATTCATCTTCAGTGGGGACATCTACTAGAATTTGTACCGCTTGAAAATTAACCTCGTAACCGGGAGGGGTATAGCCAGGGATAGGAACACTTTCGATGCGATAGACTCGTTCTTGTTGAGGCAGCAGTTCCAAACCAATTTTGGCTTCGATATAGTGTCCCATGGAACCGTAGCGTCCCAGCATTAGGGCATAGCTATTTTCGCCCAAAGCGTCTACTTGCATGGGGGCAGCACAGCGACAGAACCAGCCCTGATGAACGTCGAGATAATCGGCAACGGTTTGGGCATCCGCGTACATTTCCATCCCGCCGACAAAGTGGCTGCGAAACCAAAACGGTTCGATCGCACTTTTGGGATCGGTATCTGCACCCTCTGATTCGAGGGAGATCCGATCGCCTTGAGGGGGGAGTGATTGTTCGTTAAATGACGACTGCATAACCGATGTGTTAGCCTAATTCGATCGTAATTCTCCAAGGGAGCGCAAAAATGTTGCCACCTCTTTTTCCAGGTTAACCGCTACAGGAAAGAACCCCATCGGTGTTTTTTCTAAAGATTTTTCGCGCGCTCGATTCTAAATCTCTAACGATGGGCAGATTTGCTCCTAATAGCGATCGGTATACACTGATATGCAACTCACAATTGTGCCGAATTTAGCACAACGGATTTCTCGCTCGGCACATTAAAACAAGCGACCCGCTCTAGAGATACAGAGTTTTCGCGTTATTTTAGATAAATCGGTTATCAATCGGAACATCAGTCAACCATGAAAGCATTTGTAGCAGGGGCCACGGGTGAAACCGGTCGGCGGATCGTGCAAGAGTTAATCAAGCGCAATATCCCGGTTCGAGCGATGGTGCGGGATTTAGAAACAGCCCGGAATATCTTACCATCCGAAGCCGAACTCGTTTTGGGGGATGTACTGCAACCCGATAGTTTGCGCTCGGCGATCGGGGATAGTACCGTTCTCCTATGTGCCACGGGGGCAAAACCCAGCTTCGACCCCACCGGGCCGTTCCAAGTGGACTTAGAGGGAACCAAAAATCTGACGAATATCGCCCAAGAAAAAGGCATCGAGCATTTTGTACTGGTGTCTTCGCTGTGCGTTTCCCAATTATTTCATCCCCTCAATCTATTTTGGCTAATTCTGGTTTGGAAGAAACAAGCCGAAGATTATCTCATCCGCAGTGGTTTAACTTATACGATCGTCCGACCGGGAGGACTGAAAAACGAAGATAATCCCGATAATATTGTTATGGAGGGGGCTGATACTTTATTTGATGGCAGCATTCCCCGGCAAAAAGTAGCGCAAGTGTGTGTCGAAGCACTCTGCGAACCCACATCTCGCAATAAAATCGTGGAAATCGTGGCTCGGGAAGATGCCCCCGATCGAGATTTCGATGAACTCTTTGCGAGTATATCCTAACCGGCGTCTCCTAATTGGATGAAAGGTTTTTGAAGAATTCAGTCTCTGTTCGCTATCGAGTGCCGCGCTCGTTTCCCGTCAGGGGAGTCGCCAGGGAAGTTTTCAAACGGCTTGCCATCGGCGGGTTAACAACGATACTGGCTCTCTCGGTACTGGTCGATCGAGTTAGCAATCGTCCTTTCGTTCCCGTTGTCGAATCCGAACCTCCCCCGGAAATCTCGTTTCCTCCTCTGGTAATGACCGGGGGAGATCCTCAAATTCGGGCTTTGATGCGGACGATTTCTGCAGCCGAATCGAATGTGGGTCGTCCCTACCACGTCCTGTATGGTGGCGAGTATATTGAAGATCTCAGTCGCCATCCCGATCGCTGCGTTCGCATTACCGTCGGACCGAACAAGGGCAATTGCTCCACAGCCGCCGGACGGTATCAAATGCTCTCCACCACTTGGGAAGAAAAGTCCGAACTCTACCATCCCAAAGCTGAAGGATTTTGGTTGTGGGATGCGTATCACTTCGAGCCTGAATATCAAGATCGGGTGATATACGAATGGTTGAGCGATCGTCGGGCATGGGGAGAAGATATCGCGGCTTTGCTGCGTCAGGGTCAGTTGGATAAAGTCTTGCGGCTACTCTCCGGCACTTGGACGAGTTTGGGATATGGCATCGAAACCAATGAAATGACCCAAAACTTGCCGGAGATTTACCAAAAGATGCTGGCTGAAGAGTTAGAAGCTTTAACAGCGGAAGAATAAAATAGTAGGCGTTTCATATCGGCTCAAGACCTGACGTTCGAGCCTGAGATCGTTGACGCTCGACCCCATTTTTTTCTGCACATCCCTAATCGACGCTCGAACAGATTGCGATCGCTGGCGAATTTTCACTCACCGATGGCTGATTCTCTCAGGAGTTCTTTGTAAAGAGATATAGACTAGCGAGCGAGGAGAAAGCGTGCGGTGGCAGATCCAAAACATTTGAGATTGCTCAAACAAAGTGTTGACACTTGGAATGAGTGGCGAGCCAATAATTATGGTACTATCCCAGATCTAGTGGGGGCCGATCTCCAGGGAATCAATCTTGCGGGAGCCGATCTAAGTCGAGGAAACTTTCACCAAGCCAATTTGGGTTACGCCAACCTGTTTGGCGTCGATCTTGGTGGGGCTAACCTGAGTAGGGCTAACCTGAGTGCTGCCAATCTCAGTGGTGCTTTCATCAACAAAGCCAATATTCGGAAAGCAAACCTTTGTGGTGCCCAACTCTGGGTCGCTCAGCTTTTTCAAACCGATCTGGCTGGGGCAATATTAAATGAAGCGGACTTGAGCGATGCAGAACTCGGTCGAGCAAATCTGAGCCATGCTCGACTCACCCGAACGAAGCTATGTGGGGCGAATCTGGGAGATGCTCGATTAACCCACGCCGAGCTTTTGGAGGTGCGAGCGAACGGAACTAATTTTCAAGGTGCAATACTGACGGGAATGTATTTAGTCAGTTGGGACATCGATCGCACGACTCAACTGAGCGATGCCATTTGCGAGTATATCTATTTGCGAGAATATCAAGATAAACTGACGTGCAAAATTCATGTTGACGAGCGCTGTCCGGGCGTTGGCGATCGAAACTTCGAACCCGGAGAATTTGCCAAACTTTTTCAAAGTTCGCCCGAGACCCTAGATTTTGCATTTACCGGTGGTATTGAGTGGAGGGCTTTTCTGGGAGCTTTCGAGCGGCTGTGTCGATCGATGCCGGAAAATGATTTTACCATTGGCGCGATGGAAACTCGACAAGGCGGAACCATCGTCGTTCGGGTTCGGATTTGCGATCCGTGCAACCGAGAACAAGTCGAGAAATTTTTCAAGCAAGCTTACCAAGACGAACTTCAAGCCCTCGACAAACGAGACGATCGGTCTTTATCTGCAAAAGAGCGGCAAAGCATTGTCACCCATCGCACCCAAAGTGCGGATTTGTTAGAGATCGTTCGCAGCCTTGCCCGAAATCGTCCCCCACTCGAAGAGTTCGATCGAGTCGAGTCCGATGGTGTAACGAGGAGCGAGACGAGATCGCCATGGGATGCAACCCTCGAAATCCCTTCAGAATTGGGTGAATCGAAATTGTTCTCTCAACGTCGATGGCTAATCTGAAATCTTAGACGATTTTGCTAAACTTGCCTTGGCGGCACGCCATAGCACCTCAAACTCTTCTAGGGTGCAATCGGAGATGGGGCGATCGATCGCCGACTCCAGCCAGGAAAAACGCTCGACGAAGCGCTGGCTGCTCCCTTGCAAGGCCGCTGAAGGATCGAGATGGGCCCATCTGGCTAAATTAGTGATGACAAACAGTAAATCGCCTAACTCTTCTTCTTGCCGTTTCTTCGTCTCGTGCTCTAAGGCTTGTTGAAATTCCGCGAGTTCTTCGTGAAATTTTTCCCAAACTCCGTCGATATTTTCCCATTCAAATCCGACCCCGGCAGCCTTCTGGGAAATTTTTATGGCTGCCATCAGGGGAGGCAGAGTACGAGCGTGGCGATCGAGTTTGGTAGATAAACGAGGTGTTTTGCCGGTTTCTCCCTTCTCTGCTGCTTTAATTTGTTCCCAACTTTGACGCACCTCGTCGATGGTTTGAGCTTCAACATCGCCAAAGACGTGAGGATGTCGCCGAATTAGTTTTTCGGTAATCCCCCGCGCCACTCCCTCTAAAGTAAAATCTCCTCGCTCTCCGGCTATTTGGGCTTGTAGCACCACTTGTAACAGTAAATCTCCTAATTCTTCGGCAATCGCCTCGGTTTGACCGCTACGAATGGCGGCGATCGTTTCGTAGGCTTCTTCGACAATATAAGGAATCAGGGTCTGGGGCGTTTGCTCCAAATCCCAAGGGCAACCGCCCTCGGGGGATCTCAGTTGTGCTACCACTTCAATGAGTTGTTGTAGGGCCGTTAAAGTATCTCCATGGACTGGAATGGGCGAACTCGACGCAGAATTGGATGTCATGAGCGGGGGATCTGATAGTCATAGTCAATTGGGTGCATTATAGGCTGTTGGGGTTAACGCGCAGCTTTTGACTGGGGAATCTAAAATCACGAGATAGCAACTGTCATACGCATAATGGACGATATTAGCGAGCTGGGGAAGCGGGTATCAGATCGGACGGTCTAACAGTCATAGCGATTTTTATAGCAATAGGCAGTAGGGTTGTAGCATATTCGATCGAGTGTTTCGTAGAGTCAACGGTCTTACGTTCTCTGGCTAAAGTAGCAGTGCCACACCCTTCGTGACCGCTGCTCTATATCTACAATTTACGTCGGTGCTTCTTTCTTTTGGATTTCTTCGCCGTCGAGATTCCTTGCCAACCTCGCTTTTGAAAACGCTTGTAGAGCGAGCTACCCCAATCGCATACCGAATGACTCATCGCGCCAATTTCCAGACCCAACCCCAACGCCAACCATTCTCCTGGGTAACCATAGAGCGATCGTACAACTCCCTCCCCCGCTCGTTCTATAATTTGAGCGGCCCAGGCTTGCCCATTTTCGATTCCACCTCCGAGTTGCTGTACGGTTGCCCATCCCACAATGGCTCCAATACCTAAAACCATCGTCCAACTGGCAAGGTAAGCGATCCGCAGCACCGTCCCCAAAATCGGTCCGTGAGATAATATCGAACGATGGCGCAAACTTCTTTGATAGGGCAACCACATCCAGCGCAGCCATCCCCAACGTTGGTATTGCCGCGATCGAATATCCAAATCGGGGCCGAACATCAAACCCCCAAATAAAAACCCTCCCGCCACGAGTAATGTCAGGCGATCGCTCTGAGTGCGAGCAAAGGTTAAGCTAGCAACCAGAGGTAAGCTCCATAGGGTTACACGGTCATGGGTTCGACCAGAAGGCACGTGAAAATGTCCGTCAAAATTCTGATATAGTAATATCTAGTACGATAACTCGGGCGGTTAGCTCAGGGGTAGAGCGCTTGCCTTACAAGCAAGATGTCACTGGTTCGATCCCAGTACCGCCCATCCAAAACTATTTTTTTGTTAATTTTTGTGACTAAGCGTGAAGAATAATCGAGCGTTGGAAATCCTCTCAAACATCGCCGATACCCAGATTTAGAGCAAGTTTTCGCCTTAAACGAGAAAGCGAGCGCACCTAGAAATCGAAGCATTTCCCCATTAAACTATGTAGAAGGGGTGTGCCGGCAAATTAAATTTTATCAGACTTGGGAAACGAAATTTTTGACGGGACGTCTTTAAATTACGATACAGAGGGTGCGAGATCGCGTCCCGATCCTAGGCTGGTAGTGCGATCGGCAACGAGCAGACTAGATATTGAAGGTTATAATAGCCGAAGACTCAAAATCTTCGCGCGAGCGAGCGACTCGGCGTTAGAGCCGTTCTGCTGAGACGATCTCCCGTCAGTCAGTCTAGGTAGATCAGTCATTACATTGTGAAGGTGGTACTCATATCATGGCTTGGAAGAACCCCATATTTAACTTAGCAACTCTTTCCCTCGGTCTGTCTCTAGAACTGGCAATTGCTGCCGGATTCTCAGCCCCAGTCAGAGCTAACTCTGCGATTAGCACTCCTAACTCTGCAATACCGCAAACCTGGCAATTAAGCCAGTTCAATCCACCCGACAGGGGAGCGCCGGATGTGGCAGTTGGAGGAGCCACTCGAGGAGAATTGTGTGGCGTTACGCCTCTGATTCCTAAAGATACTAGTAAAGATTACGGCGAGATCAACCCTCCCTACTTTGGCTTAACGGTGGCGGAGCGCCCGACCTTCTTCTTTCACATTGAGAAGCAGATCGCACAAGAAGTCTTTTTTGAAGTCTACGAGTATAATACCGAAGGTCGCGGTAAAGACGGTCAACTTATCTACGAAACGAACTTTAGTGTCTCCGCCACTCCCGGTATCCTCAGCACCAAGCTACCCCCTAGCTCGGATCTAGAAGCCGGTAAAACGTATCGCTGGTATTTGGATATCGTTTGCGGCAATGATTCCTCCGTTGAAGTGGCATCTACTTCTGGTTGGGTAGAAAGAGTTGATGCCACTCCCGAACTCAGTAGCAAGCTCGTTCGAGCCGATACAACAGAAGCACGTTCCCAGGTGTATGCAGACACAGGTATTTGGTTCGACGCTCTCAACATTTTGGGACAAGAGCGAATTGCGGCTGATACTGATACTCTCAAAACTGAATGGGAAAATTTGTTAGAAGCTCTCAACCTCACCAATCTAGAAGGCATTGCGAATGCACCTTTCATGGATTGCTGTAACGAAAGTGTTGAAGTGTTTGGTGAAGAATCAGCCTTAACCAGTCAAAACTAAACTCATACGATTCAACAGAATTCCTCGGTATCGCAAATACTGCGCTCTTACCGAGGTTTCTTTATTGGAACGGTCAATGAATTTGGGAGCGTGAATTGATACTCAACCCTTAACGGCGAGTTGGCAACCCTAGAGATTGACCGTAATGCACAAATTCCAGATGTCACTTTCTCGCGAGTTTCCTCGATCGAGAATTATGGTGATTCAAGCGGATTTGATATACATCGAGCGTGACTCTACGAAAGAATAGAAGTTCTAGAGGATTCCTAAGTCACGGTCAACTCAAGGTTTTAACTCGATCGAAACGGACGTGAAAATCATACTCAAAAAATTAGCAAATCGGCTCTATGAGCATTGGACTGCATAATATCGGATGACTCAAACCTATTATTTAATAGATCGTATAAAAAGAACGCACAACTGTCATGGCTTGGCAAACTCCTCTATTCAAAGTTGCTGTTTTTTCTCTGACTCTGTCTCTAGAACTGGCGATCGCCGCTGGTTTTGCGTCTCCAGCCAGATCGAGCGCTCTTGATTTTAGCCCACCCGATCGCGGTGCACCAGAGACGGCAGTGGGAGGAGCGACGCGAGGAAATGGTCTATGCGGAGAAGTCAAGCCTCTGGTGCCCAAAGATACCAGCCAAAACAGCGAGCCTTTTCCTTATTTTGGCATCACGATCGCCGATCGACCGACCTTATTTTTCCATGTGAAAGGATCGCCGAGATACGTAGGTCAACCGACCTATTTTGCACTGAACGAGATAACGACTCAAGGCGAACGAGGCGAGTTGGTTTACGAAGCTGACTTGAGTTTACCCGAGCGAGGCGGTGTGATGAGCGTGAGTTTACCACCCACTCTCACTCTGGAAGAGGGAAAGAGCTATGAGTGGTTTATGGAGATGTCGTGTATCGATAATGAAGAAGCTAGTGAAATGAACCACATCCAAGGCTGGCTCGATCGCATCAGTGCAACTCCAGGCCTTTCAGATCGATTGGACATTGCTCAAACCCCGACCGATCGAGCTACAGTATACGCAGAAGCGGGGATTTGGTTCGATGCGCTCGAAACCCTAGCCCGAGAAAGGAGAGTCGAAAATACTCCCGAACTTCAGGCAGCTTGGGCATCATTGCTCGGAGATAGCGATGTCGGTTTGAACGATGAAGATCTAGAGCAAGTCGTTGAGGCCTCTTGGGTTGATTGAAATCGAGATCGAGAAACGAGCTATCTTTACCCTCTAGAAAGACCCGCGCTCACCTAGCCCGAAATGCTCTCGGGCCGCTCTCTCGCAAAGGTCTATTCTCTCCTATGTGGACGAAACTCAAACAGTTCCTCTGGCAATGGCGAGGTGTGATGCTGGTCGCACCGAGTATGGCTGGGTTAGTCGTTGGGGCCCGTTTTGCCGGCTTGTTGCAAGTTCCCGAATTACGAGCCTTCGACCAGTTCGTACGCTTGCGACCCCAAGAAGAACCCGACGATCGTATTGTCATCGTCGGCATTTCCGAAGCAGATTTACAAACCTACGGCTTTCCGATTGCCGATGGAATTTTCGCTCGGGCACTCGAAAAGATCGCTGCTGGGCAGCCGCGTGCCATCGGCCTGGATATCTATCGAGATTTACCCGTTCCCCCCGCTTACGAAAATCTGATCGAAATCTTCCGCAACGACCCGAGTTTAATCGATCGAGACCCCCCCATCGAACCGGGCTACCAAAAACTAGTTGAGACTTTCCGAAATACCCCCAATCTCATCGGTATCGTCAAAGTGACTTCCGACGAAACTGGAGAAGGACGAGTTGCCGCCTCCCCAGTGTTGCAAGAACTCGGACAGCTCGGGTCGAACGATCTCCCCCGAGATACCGATGCCAAAGTTCGTCGTGGTTTCTTATACCTCACAGACCAGCAAAGCCAAGAACTCGTCTTCAGCTTAGCGTTTCGGCTGGCAATGCTCTATCTCGAAGCTCAAAACATCGAACCCGAACTAACTGACAACGAGTGGGTAAAACTTGGTGATGCGGTATTTCCTCCCTTTGAATCGAACGATGGGGGATACGTTCGAACCGATGCGGCTGGTTATCAGG
This sequence comes from Zarconia navalis LEGE 11467, assembly GCF_015207075.1. GTDB lineage: Bacteria > Cyanobacteriota > Cyanobacteriia > Cyanobacteriales > Geitlerinemataceae > Zarconia > Zarconia navalis. The sequence continues at coordinate 21,426 of NZ_JADEXN010000004.1, read as the reverse complement.
TTTTAATGAACTATCGCGGCCCCCAGAAAAGTTTTACGATCGTCGAACTCAACGATATATTAGACGGCAAGATAGACCCGGAGCGATTTCGCGATCGCATTGTCCTCATTGGTTCGACAGCCCCCAGCCTCAACGACTACTTCGATACTCCCTACAGCAGTACTCTAATTGCCGCACCGGAACAAATGAGCGGTGTGGAAGTTCACGCCAACCTCACCAGTCAAATTTTAAGCGCGACCCTAGATGGGCGAACGCCGATAAAAGTCTTGCCGGAATTCTGGGAATGGTTGTTGATTTTAGCCGCTGCCACAGGGGGAGCCATTTTGAGCTGGCAGTGGCGCTATACTCAGGGTTTTACGAAAATTTTGCCCCTGGCAATTGCGATGGTGGGATGGGGGGGAATTGCCTATCTCGTTTTTCTCAACGGTTGGTGGATTCCCGTAATTCCCCCCATTTTAGCGGTGGTTCTCTCCTCTGTGACCATTACCGTTTATGTTGCTCTAACCGCCGCGAATATCCGTCAAGCCTTCAGTCGCTATCTCACCGACGAAGTGGTCGCAAACCTCCTCGAAACCCCTGAAGGATTGGAGATGGGGGGCGAGTTACGTACGATTACGATTCTCACCTCGGACTTGAGGGGATTTACCTCTCTTTCAGAACGACTATCCGCTCAAGAAGGACCTCAAAAAGTGGTGTCCATTCTCAATATCTACCTAGAAGCGATGGCCGAGACGATTACGTCTTACCAAGGAACCATCGATGAATTTATGGGGGATGGAATTCTGGTGCTGTTCGGCGCTCCTACCCAGCGAGAGGACGATCCCGAACGAGCAGTTGCCTGCGCTGTAGCGATGCAGTTGGCGATGAAGGGGGTGAACCAACAGATAGCCGAGTTGGGGCTACCGGACTTGGAAATGGGGATTGGGATCAATACCGGCGAAGTTGTGGTGGGGAATATCGGTTCCCAAAAACGGACTAAGTACGGCGTGGTGGGTTCTCAGGTCAATCTCACCTATCGGATCGAATCCTACACCATCGGGGGACAAATTCTGATTTCCCAATCGACTCTCGATCGGGTTCGAGATATCACCCATACGAATGGGGAGCAACAAGTGTCTCCCAAAGGGGTTAAAGAACCGATTACCATTTATTCAGTTTCCGGCATCGATGGAAACTACAATTTGGCATTGAGTCAGGAAAAAGAAACGTTTGTAGTTTTGAGGGAAACAGTCCCTTTGGAATATCGAATTCTAGAGGGCAAACATATTAGCGAAACAGCTTTTGAGGGAAGGTTGATCGAACTTTCCGATCGTAGTGCCAAGGTGCGCTTCGATCGAAGTGTTCGCCTTTTACTCAATCTCAAACTCAGATTACGATCGAGGGACGGACAAGAGAAATCCGGTAGTGAATTTTATGCCAAAGTTGTGAAAAAATCGGGCGAACAGGATACAGATTTTCTGATTCGCCTCACTTCGGTTCCTCCGGATGTAAAAGATATATTCGATCGGCTTTACCAAGAGTCGGATTCTAGCACCTCCTCCAATATTGTTTCCCCTCGAAGCTGAAGTGATGCTCTCTCTTAAATAGATCGACATCTCGAGCCATCACCAAAAGATCGTCGATCGTGATTTTATTCTCTTTTCTGTTGCTGTTATCCGCGATCCCCATCTGCTTTTTGAGCTTTTCTCTAGATACTAAAAAATTTGGTTGAATATTTTTTAATGAAAATTATTATGACTTACCCAGCTCGGAATATTTTTAAGAAATTTAAGATTTTCTTTGGGATCGATCTAAAATTCACAGGATAGAATGGAGTAGCGATCCTAAAGATGAGTTCCAAAAAGAACTTTTATGAAAACCTCAAACTGCTTAATTTCTGCTTGTCGGTCTTGTCGGTATTACAAACCCGAGGGACGACGAGGAGGGCAGTGTCAGCTTCTGGGTGCTCCAGTACGCGGTGGCTGGAAAGCTTGTTGTCATGCATTTCCACCTTTTACACCCTCTTGGGAGCATTTTGAAGAGCTGATGACAATCGATTCAGAAGAAGCGACAATGCACGAGCGTTTGCCATTACATTCGTCGAAACCGTCTCCCACAAAAACCGTGGCTGCAAAAAGTGTAGCTTCCCTAGAAACATCAATCTCAAAAGCTTTGGTGGTGTAATTTCGGGCAAGGTTACAAGCGAAAAATTCCCAGCTTTCATTAATAACACAACTTTTGAAAATGTCAATTTTAAAATTTCAAATTGGGGTATTCTAGAAACTCAATTCATCCAAAACCCCATCGCGTTTGCTCGGGATGGGGTCTTGAGTCAATTCATCGTTTGAATGCAGTGCGAACGGGGGTTAGCAATAAGAACTAATATCCTCACCGCACTCGTCCGCCAAATAGCAAAGCGCTCGAAAACGCAAACTCACAACCTCGTCGTAGAGAGGATTCAGTTTACACAAGGGTGGAATGCGGAACAGCACTGCATCAAACCATTTAACTTCTCGTTCAAACGGACATTGAGCGGGAACCAGTTGGCAAATTCGCCGAGCCAGTTTGGGAGTGTTTGGGGTCAGTCCGTCCAACCACTTTCGTAGAGGCTGGAGTGGTGCGAAGCGCTTGAGCCATGGGACACGGAATCCCCTGGGAAATCCAATGGGTTCGGGGTGGTTGACCGGTTGAGTTTGGCGCAACCACACCCAACTTGAGACAATAACATTTTGAATGGTATCGTTCATGACGCTCATGCTTACTTTTTTCCGCTTGCATTTTGCATTGCCCGCTCGGTGAAGCATCGAGAAGAAGCGGGGCGGAGTTACCGCTTTTCGGGCTAAATCTATTCAGTCTAAAGACAGGTCTACAAACAATGGAGTGCTGTTTTGCCGCAAGATATCGAGGAATCGAAAAAGCGATTCCCGCTCGATCCGCAGCTAGAGCAGACTGCCAATTGACAACTCAATTGACAAGCCAAACAACTCCCATTTGGTGTGAGGATTTGGAGTAAAAAGGTCAAGGTGTAGAGTTCGATCGTGCTTCTGAGGTCAACTGATATTGGCTTTAACCGTGCCTGCCCTCGGAATACGCGCGTGAGGGAAGCAAGCAAGATAGAGCGATCGCAAACTACGTAAAGGTTCGGCAAGACTTGGGCCGAGAGAATGAGGCTAAAGCTTCATCTGCTAGCTATACTCTAGGTTCTGTTGTTTTCTTACAACAGTTCGACTGAGAATTCAGGATAAATGTTTCCCATCATCAAACAACATGCACGTGTCCAAACGCGCGCTCGACGAACTGCCTCTCTCCATTATGACATCAGAATAAGCAATATAATTGATAAGCTCTACTTATTTTTCTCGTTGGGACTGGTGAAGGATTTGTTGGCTGCGAGTATGACGGCTAGAGGGTCGAATCGATGACTGAGTTGGACGATGGGTGACGGTTCTTTGTAAGGAGGTCGTTCCAGAAGCCGCGTGATTTTCGCGAATCATTTGAATCATACGCGGCAGTAAGCGCCGAACCATCGCCTGCTGTTTGCGGCGCACGGGGACTAATCCTTTATCGAGCTGGGAAATTTGACTTTGGATGCGAGCGACGCGCTCGTTAAGGTGCTGCCACTTTGCTACTTCTAAAGGAGTTATCTGTTGGGCGAGTACCTGTAACTGTCCCCGTAGCCGATCGATTTCGGTCTCCACTTGCCACGCTTCTTCGGAAGGCTCTGACAATCGATCGAGGCGATCGTAGAGTTGATGGAGTTCTTTGTTCAAATGAGCCGTTAAATCTTGCTTTCGCACTGCCTGTTTTTGCCAATCGCCTAAGTCAGCCCGCAACTGAGCCATCGAATCCTCTAGACGCTCCAATTGTTCGGGCTTAAACTTCACCCGCACTTGCTGCTTGAGAGCTTCAATTTGACCGGTCATCGTCTGATTCGACTGCTCGAGTCCGGCAAGCTTTTGGCTCATGGCGTTGAAATCGAGGGGATCGGGAAATGTTGCCAGAGTATCGTGGATTTGGGCAATTTCTCCTCGTTGCTGTTGCTCGAATTGTTGTTGCCATCGCTTGCGATTTGCCCAATTTAAAGAAGCCGTTAAGGTTAAAGGCAAACCTAAAGCTAGCAGTTCTTTGGAGAGAACGGCGGCTCCCAAGCCCAGCCAGGAACTGATAACGGCAGCGCGTTCCGTCTTTTCTAACCAGTGGGATTTGTGAGAATTGCCCATTACTGTTTCCAAGGGTAAAGGTTTGGCTTTTTGCATCGCGGCTCGATCTCGGGCTAATGTTCGATCGTTGCAGATCGAACATTAGCCGATTTAACACTTTGGGCTAAACGCGAGACGAGAATTCTGGGTTCATCGATCTAGATTTAACTCAATGCACTTTGCAGTCTTGATTTTCTATAATGTTAGTTATGACGGCAGCATTTAGTCAGGGAAAAAACGCTAAATTACTGTCTGTCCACAGCTCGGTCAACTGACAAAAGACGGTTTACATTGTATCTCGGTTTGTTGTTACTGTCACCTAGCATACGAGCGAGGGAACTCAAACAAAAAATTATGGCGATTAACCTTCAAAAAGGACAACGGATCTCTCTGGCAAAAGAAGCACCGGGCTTGAGTCGGTTGATGTGCGGATTGGGTTGGGATGTTGCGGGAGATCGATACTGGGGACTTGGAAGAGTTTTTGGCAACGAAGTAGATTTCGATCTCGATGCATCAATTTTTTGTCTGAATGCTGAGGGTCGAGTTCCTGGCTGGGCAGATATTATCTACTATGGAAACTTACGCCATCCTTCAGGGGCGATCGTCCATGGTGGAGATAATCTAACAGGGGAAGGTAAGGGAGATGACGAACAGATTTTTATCGATTTATCCAAAATTCCCCAAGAAATCGTACGGCTGACAATTACAGTTAATATTTACGACTGTCGCGCTCGCTCTCAAGACTTCCAACAGGTCAAAAATGCCTTTGTTCGCTTGGTCGATTTTCAGACGAAAAAAGAGTTAGCACGCTACAATCTTTCGGGAGAAGCGTATAGCGGAATGACAGGCATGATGATGGCTCAAATTTACCGTTCTCCTTCGGGATGGCAGCTCGAAGCAATGGGGAAAGGTCTTCAAGTTGATGGATTAGATGCTATTTCTCGAACTTTTGGTTAAAAATTGTGAGATTTATTCGATCGAGTCTCTTCTTTGATTCAATAATTTTAAACATTAGATCGAGAGAAAATGACAAGTAAAAAAGTGTCGTTCATAGGCATATTTTGAGATTTTACCATTTTAAAAAAATGAGATTTATAAGATGAGATCGACTAGCAAGATCGGTTAACAGAGCGTAAATCAAATCAGTATTCCTTACGGTTAAAAATTAAGATAAAATAAAAATTGATATAATTACTATCTTGACTTAAAAAATGTCTATTCGGCTAAATAAAGGCGGTAAAATCGATCTCAATAAAGCAACGCCAAGCTTAAGATATGTTGGCATTGGTTTGGGATGGGATATCAATGAAAATCAAGGCTCTAATTTTGAATTCGATCTCGATGCTTCAGTCTTTATGCTAGGAGCCAATCGAAAAATTCCCAACGAGCAATTTTTTATTTTTTATAATAATCTCAAATCTCCCGACGGTGCGATCGAACATTTTGGCGACAATCGGACTGGAGTTGGGGGTGGCGATGACGAAACCATCGAAATCGACTTGAAAAAAGTTTCCCCGCAGATTGAAGAAATTCTATTTGTGGTCACGATTCACGATAGCCAAACCCGAAACCAAAATTTCAGACAGGTGCAAAACTCCTTTATTCGCCTCTATGATGCCACCACGGAAAAAGAGGTGATGAAATATGAGTTGGACGAAGTCTTTTCTCAAGAAACTGCCATCGAGTTCGGTCGATTGTACCAGCATAATCGCCAGTGGCAGTTCCAAGCGATCGGTCAAGGGTATACTGACGGACTTCAAGGCTTTGTCAACCGATATGCATCTTGATAGTGGGAACTCTGAAGCTGACTTTCTTTGGGTTCAGGTGAACGAACTCCGCATTGGTACGCTGTAGAACGACCTCTGATGATGGAGACATCCGCAAAAATACAGAGAAACATAGACCTGAAGGGGCTTCTTCGGGTCTATGTTTCTCCGAAAAAATACTTAAAATGTAGCCTCTACCGCTTTGTAGGGATACGGATCGGGCTATGGTGGAGGGTGTTCTATCTTTGATAATATGGTGTGTCGATGGATTTGCTAGAGTATCAAGCTAAAGAACTCTTCGACGAAGTGGGCATTCCCGTATTGCCCTCCCAAAAAATTAGCGATCTCCAAGATTTAAAGGAATTAAGGATTCCCTACCCCGTCGTCCTCAAATCTCAAGTCCCCGTGGGAGAGCGCAAGCAAGCGGGAGGAATTCGATTTGCCAGCAATACCATCGATGCCGTCGCCGCTGCCCGAGCGATATTGCACTGCTCGATTCAGGGATATTCCCCCAAGGTGGTTTTGGCTGAAGCCCAGTACGATCGCGATCGAGAATTTTATCTGGCAGTCGTCCTCGATCGCAACGCTCGTCGCCCCGTATTGCTCGGTTCTATCCATGGGGGAAGTCGCACCGACCTCACGGCAGAATCCATCGAACAGGTCATCGTCCGCCATCAGTTTTCGCCTTTCTACGCCAGACAACTCGCCATCAAGATGGGACTGACGGGAGAAACCATGGCCTCGGTGAGTACCACGCTCGAAAAAATGTATCGTTTGTTTGCCCGGTACGATTTAGATTTAGTCGAAATTAATCCTCTCGGCATTCGATCGAATGGCGAAGTCATGGCTCTCGATGGTAAAGTCTCCGTCAACGAGCGAGCATTAGGTCGTCACCCCGATTTAGCCAAACGCCTTAGCGATTGTAGTCGCCAGAGAGAAATTCATCCAACCGCCGACAATGTGGGAGACTTAGAAACGATCGAACGGGACGGAAACATTGCCATCGTATCCAACGGGACGGGTTTGACTTTAGCGACGCTCGATACTCTCTATCAAGCAGGAGGTCGCCCCGCCAGCTTTCTGAATATTGGGGGAGATGCGGCCACTCGCACCACCCCCGAAATGTTGTGCGATCGTCTAGAACGCAGTCTGGAGCGGGTCACTCAACACCCGAACGTCGAAGTCGTTCTCGTCAATCTGCTCGGGAATGGCATTTCTCGAGATCGCCTCAGTCAAGCAATTTCTAACTACATCGCTGGCCGATCTCCATCGAGTCGCCCGCCCCATCTAGTGGTTCGCGCTGTGGGTGGCCAAACTGAAGAAGTCGCCACCGGTGTAACTTCCCATCATGTCTCTTTCGTTCGTACTTTAGATGATGCCGTCCTACGAGCCGTGTCGGTTCTCGCCCGAGTCTAGCTCTTTTAGATTCACCCAGATTTGAGAGACATAACATTTTCGCGTCCCCAATCAATCAGAAATTTTTCATCCTGCTACAAGATGTGAGTTGTCACATTCATGATGAGCTTTACCCCAAAAACGACTGTTTTAGTGCAAGGAATCGCCGAACCGCTGGGTTCTACCCATGCCGCGTTGATGAAAGACTACGGCACTCGCGTTGTTGCCGGGGTCAGTCCGGGTCTGGGCGGGCAAACCCTACACGATATTCCCGTGTTTGACTTGGTCGAACAAGCTCGCCATCAGGTGGGAACCATCGATATTGCCACGATCTGCGTCCATCCCTATCAAGCCCTTGATGCAGCCCTCGAAGCAATTGCTGCGGGAATTCGTCAACTGATTATTCTCACCGAGGGGATGCCTCCCCTGGATATGGTGCGGTTGCTACGCAAAGCTGAATATACAGAAACCTTAGTGGTCGGGCCGAGCTGTCCGGGGATTATCGTTCCAGGAAAAATCTTGCTCGGAACCCACCCCGCTGAATTTTATACCCCTGGTTCTGTGGGATTGCTCGGTCGTAGCGGAACGCTGACCTACGAAATTGCCCTGACCCTGACGAAAGCGGGTTTGGGTCAGTCCATTGGGGTTGGAATTGGCAGCGATGCGATCGTGGGATCGTCTTTTCTCCAATGGTTGCAAATTTTGGATGAGGACGAGAACACCGATGCGATCGTCTTGGTGGGAGAAACGGGGGGTGAAGGGGAAGAAGCCGCCGCCGATTATATCCGAGAAGCGATCGACACGCCGGTTGTCGTGTACGTCGCCGGTCGCTATGCCCCCAAACACCGACTGTTCGGTCATACAGAAATTCTCCTGGCCTCGCGACCGAACGGGCGATCGACCGGTTCTGCGACCACCACGAGTACGGGAACGGCGCAGCGTAAAGTCGAAGCTTTCATCCAAGCTAAAATCCCCGTGGCCGATCGTCCGTCCGAGATTCCCCGGTTGATTAAAAAAGCGTTGGGGAAACGATAGAGAAGAACAACGCATCAAAATCGCCCTCATAATTTACGGTCTAAAATTTGTCAGACAGCAAAGGCTCTTTCCATCCAAGAATTGGAATGCTTTTGTCTTAGAATTTCTCATCCTCGCGAGGACGACACGATCTAATCTGCGCCGAATCTCAATGCGAATTGCTATAAGTGATAAGTCAGAAACATGAAATAAGATTGTGATTCAACAGAACGATCGAACAATTCCTCTCGGTTTTTGGCTCTTGGGGGTGGTTCTCGTGATTTACGTTGCCCTATGTACGGGCTATCGGGACAATCATTGGTCAACCGATGCATGGGAACACCATCGGGTCTTGAAGACCCTGACCGAGCAGCTATGGAATCCCGGTAATCCAACTTATGCAACCGATGCTCCTTCCGCGCGGTACTCGCCTTATGCAATTGGGTGGGCTTCTTTAAGTCGGATAACGGGGCTAGATCCGTACCAGACCCTGAGTTTGGCGGCGATCGTGAATACGATCCTGCTGATTACCGGTGTGGCTGCTTTACTCAAAAGCTTTGGTGAAGCCCCTTCCGCTTTGGCGGGACTGATCGTGATGTTGGGATTGTACGGCGGCGCACCTGGGCATTCCAACTCTTACGCACTGAGCGACTTGCCTTGGCATCAGGTTAACCCTTCTGCGTTTAGCTTTGCGATTACTCTATTTGTTTGGGCGTTGTTCGGGCGTTTCGGACGCAAGGGCTGGAGAGATTTTTCCCTTCCTTTAATGGTGGTGCTTTGTGCGATCGCGTTGCTCGATCACCCCCTGACGGGAGTGCTGACACAATTCGGAATTTGCCTCTTCGCGATTGCAGCCAAACCCCCTAACCGCCGCCGACTCATAGGTGGTGTATTTTGTCTTTGGGTGGGGGTCGCCCTTCTTTGCAGCCTCTGGCCTTGGTTCAGCTTTATCCAAGCCGCGACCACCAAGCTTCCCTTTTCAATTAATTTAGGTGTCAGCCATAAAATGCTGACTCAATGGTGCGTACCAGCGGTCGCTTGTGGGCTGTTTGCCTTCACGTATCGGGAACGAAAGATGGTACGCCTATTTTTGCTGGGGGGTTATGTCATTTATTTTGCCGGACTGTTGGTTTTTATCTTGCCACCATCAATGCCCGGAACCAGCCTTCTCTACCGGATACCCTTGAGTGGTTTGATTTTTTTTCACCTCGCCCTTGGCGTGTTTATCTACAGAACGGGTCTGCTGGAGTTGAGAACCTGGCCCAGACGCTTGAAGACCCTAGTTGCGGGCGGTCGCCCGCAAGTTCCCCAGGCGGCGATCGAAGTTACGATGGCGATCGTATTGGGGTATTTCCTCCTGCCTCAGTTTTATACAGTGCTCGAAGAACCCCATCTTGCCCGAGCCTATATCGCGCCGCTGTTGGGCAAGGAAAATAAGCAAATCGATCTCAAATCGCGTTTTGATGCCCTCCTCGAACCTGTCGGCCGGCGTGATGTCGTTTTGTCCGATCCACAAACGATGTGGCCGATACCGTCGTCGCGCGGACGTATCGTTTACGCAATTCATCCAGAACTCTTCGTGCCAGATCGGGGGGAGAAATACCTGGATGTGGAGACATTTTTTAGCATCGAGACTTCAGATACCCAACGGATCGAGTTGCTGGAGAAGCACTCTGTCCGATGGTTGGTTTTGAACCGGAACCAGCTTGATGAGTCTGTGTTTGCGACTTTGCTAGTCGAATCGGCGATCGTACGTCGGGATAACGATTTCATACTCATGGACGCGGTAACTTGGCGGGAGGCAAAATTGCCTGACGATCGGAAATAGAGAACTGTGGTGGCAGCGATCGAGGGGCGAAAAAATAGTCGGGAATGAGGATGTAATCACCCGTGTCGTGGGAGATCGAAAAACCGAACTCCAACCCCTCAATCGGTAGGAAGATACGGGGTTGGGGGTCTACCCATGAAATCGGGTACGCGATCGAATCCTCGATCCCAACCACGAGCTTTAATTGAGTGAATGACCGATGGGGAAAAGGGATGACGACAAGCTAGAGGAATCTACGATATCTTAAAAGGAGTCGATCGAACCTATTTTTTCAAACGATTGACGAGGACTAAACAATGCTCGTTAAAGGCGATCTTCTTCAGGCAATAGCTAGCAAAAATATTGGTATTTCAGCCACAAAAATAGAAAAACAGGCGATCGCGAGCTTAGTGGCGCGCCTGGAAGGATATAATCCCAATCCCAACCCCCTCGAAGTTCCTCATCTACTCGATGGCAATTGGCGCTTGCTGTACACCACAAGTCGAGAACTTTTAGGACTCAATAATATTCCCTTAGCGAAACTCGGAAATATCTATCAGTGCGTGCGAATCAAAAATGCTAAAATATACAATATTGCCGAGCTTTCAGGATTGCCGTATTTAGCGGCAATATTGAGTGTCTGCGCTCGTTTCGAGCCTCAAAATTCCCAGCGAGTTAACGTTAAATTCGAGCGAGCAATTTCAGGATTTCAGAATATTTTGGGTTACCAGTCTCCAGAACAATTTATCGATCGCATCGAATCGGGAAAAAATTATCGATTTGGGGCGATCGATTTTCTCATCCCCGACGGCAACCAACAAGGATGGCTGGACATTACCTACCTAGATGATAATTTACGCATCGGACGGGGAAATGAGGGCAGTATCTTTATTTTGGATAAAGTGAGCTAATAGAAGATCGTTGATTTAATTTGAGCTGGAATTGGGTTGGGGATTTGAGGCTCCGGGATTTTCGTAGAAAATATAGCTCGTTGAATAATCGCTAAACTCGAAATACACCCGTTTTTCACCCGAGTCCACTTGATAGTTTAGATTTCGATCCAAATACCCGTAACCGTATCGATAAGGGCGGGGGGTAACGCGATCGCTCGTTCCATAGGCTGTAGATAGCTTGTCAATTTTAATAAACCGATTGGTGAGTTTGTCTCCGGCGTAAATCTCCAAAACTCCATCGGTTCCCGTCCAGTTCTGAATCTGCCTTCCCACTTGATCTTGGGCTTCTTGAGTACAGCCACAAATGCCAAAGGTAAATAATAGAGCAAAAATTGTTTTTTTCACCAAACTAACTCCAAAATCAAAAATTTAAACAAAACTTTAAGTTAAAGACCTAAATACTCTTTTGTTTTTAAAGTACCATTTCCTTGTCAATAAATTAAAAACCCAGTTAGACTCTCGCACGACCGATGGAGATCGAAGCAGGGGAGCATTCGCGAACCTGACTTCTGGGGTACAGAGAATTGTAACGACCGCCTGCATTTCTAGCTCGAATTTGCTAGTATAGATCGAATAAATAGAGAAACCCAAGTGCCCGAAAAATTGTGGCATTATTGCAAGCATGGGTCGCGATCTCTTGAGACATAGTGAAATTTTGCAACATGAAAGTAGAGTTTTGAGAATTTAATGACAAATTCTTCGATCGTTCAATCTTCTTCTAGCTCAAATTCCGAGCATCGGGGTATCATCGAACCGAGCAGCCGAGATCTGGTCATGGCGATCGCAAGTGCTGCAGACGATCGCAAAGCTGAAGATATCGTCATCTTGCACGTGGAAGGCGTATCTTATCTGGCTGACTACTTCACCATCGTCACTGGCTTCTCCAAAGCCCAGGTACGGGCTATTGCCGAATCCATTCGCGGTCGCCTCGAAACGGAGTTCGATCGTTCCTGTCCGCGTATCGAAGGACAATCTGATGGGACTTGGATACTGCTCGACTACGGGGATGCGATCGCCCATGTTATGATGCCCGAAGAGCGGGAGTTCTACAATTTAGAAGCCTTTTGGGGACACGCCGAACGGATAGAATATCCCGGATCTGCCCCAGAAAATCAACCCTCGCCCAACCCTTTTTCGGAAAACTAACGATCGGGAAATAAAATCGGGGAACCGATACGTGAAACCCAAAATTAACAGAACCTATACCCCAATCTGTCCGGTTCCTACGGAACAGCAACCCATCGTCGAGTATCAAACCCTCAGGGAATCTTGCTTTTTCCGTTCTTGTACCGGCGAATTGCGCGACTATCTAACGATGCTTGCCTGGTTTTGGCTGCCCGGTTGGTTGTTTGTCGGGCCCGTTGTGGCGGCGAGTTTCTCCCCCGAAAAGTTTCCCATGCGGTTTTTCCTCGGCGGTGCGGCGGGGGCGAGTTTTATCGTGTTTTTGCTTGTCGTGCGACTGTATTTGGGGTGGCGGTACGTGAGCGATCGCCTGTCCGATACGACCGTTATTTACGAAGAATCGGGCTGGTACGACGGGCAATGTTGGACGAAAACCCCGGAAATTCTCACCCGAGATAGTCTGGTGGTCTCCTATGAAATTCAACCGATTCTCAACCGCTTGCAACGGACATTTTTCTGGCTGGGCATCACTTACCTTTCTGGGGGATTGGTTTGGGGAATATTGGAGATGCTCGGTTGAGTCTTCGTTCGCGCTCGACCCGCAATGATGTTTCCAAGTATTTTTTAGAATCGTAAAAGGCGATCGCATTGATTTGGCTCGTCACTCGATTGTTAGGGGCAGAAATTGGCGATTTCCTCAGAGTTCCCACAAGATATCTCCAGATGGGTATCGCCATCTCCTCCGTTGCGCTATGCTAAACCGGAGTCTTCCGGCAATACTGGGTTAAGTGCTAAGGTGAACTCTTAGAGATACCATTAGTAACCGCAAGTGCTTTAAATCAATTGCGTCCTATCGAGTGAGGCGCGAGCTTAATGAAGGTCGGCTCCTCCTATCTGGAAACTCATTCAAATATTTACACGCGAGTTAAGTAAAATCGACAGATCATGGCAAAACCAGGACAAGGATTTGGTTTCGGTTTAGGTAAAATGAAGGAACTTACCGAAGCCTTCAAAAAAGCGCAGCAAGTTCAAGAAGGTGCGAAAAAGCTTCAGGAAGATCTCGATCTACTCGAAGTGGAAGGGGAGGCCGGCGGCGGTCTGGTGAAAGTCATTCTCAGTGGAAACCAAGAACCCCGTCGCGCGGTAATTTCTCCCGATGTGTTGGGTGAAGGAGCCGATGTGGTGTCGCAATTGGTCACCGAAGCAATGCAAGACGCCTACAATAAGTCGACCACAACCATGCGGGAAAAGATGGAAGAACTGACCGGAGGCTTGAATCTACCGGGGATGTGATGGGCGATCGACCCATCGGTCGATGGAGTCAGAAAACTGATGGCGATCGCACCTCGGACTTCGGTCGACCGATCGCTATAAACATAATGCAATTTTTTGCGAACGAAGCGATCGAAGCAATCGCTTCGTTGACTAGATTCAATCTCAAATTTTCACCCTCTCAGACCTGAGAAAATACTTTTGAATGGGAAAGATAGAAAAGTATCTATTTCCCTCGTTTAAAGTCGATCGCTTGCGAGTCTCGAGAAAAGGTCGATCGATGACGATCGATCTTTTCTAGTCGTAAAGTGTGGGGCAACCGCTATTTTGTCCGGAGTTGGGATCGAAAAGTTATCTGTAACGATACTCATGGCGTATCAATTATTATTTGTCTGTCTGGGCAATATTTGCCGTTCTCCTTCGGCGGAGAATATCATGAATCACCAAATCGAAAAAGCCGGTTTGAGCGATCGCATTCACTGCGATTCGGCGGGAACGTCGAGCTATCATATCGGTAGTTCTCCCGATCGACGTATGGCGGCGGCAGCAAAAAAGCAGGGCATCGAACTCAAAGGAAGCGCGCGTCAGTTTGAGGTGGACGATTTCGAGGAATTCGATCTGATTTTAGCGATGGACCGAGAAAACTATCGAAATCTAATCGCCCTCGATCGCACCGGACAGTATGAAGATAAAGTTCGGATGATGTGCGAGTTCTGCACCCGACACGATCTCAAAGAGGTTCCCGATCCCTACTACGGCGGCCCGGCAGGATTCGATCGAGTTATCGATCTCCTCGTCGATGCTTGCGAAGGATTGCTAGAGCATACCCAAAAACAGCTATAAGCGATTGGGTATTCTGACTCCCACCTTCAAAAAAAATCGGATTGCTACTCGACCCAATGATGTTCGATGGCCAAACGAATCAATTCAGATCGATTTTTAGTATCGGTTTTACTTAATAGCTGACTGACATATTTTTCGATCGTCCGAGGACTCAGGTAAAGACGAGAGCCAATTTCAGAGTTAGATAATCCCTTCGCCAATTCTTCCAAAGTTTCCCGTTCTCGCTTCGTCAAATCCAGCTCGGGAATATTCGTTAGGGAAAGATCGGACAAGCGCTCGTCTTGGGGTAACTCCGTCGTCGAGTTTGGGGAAATGTGAAGCGGTGAAGACAAAGGCAACCCGGATGGAACGGCGGTATACATCACTAGATAGCGATCCAACAAGTTGCGTACCACCGCACCGATTTCCTCTAATTCGAACGGTTTGGGCATATACAAATCTACTCCGAGTTGATAGCCCCGAATGCGATCGGGCGTTTGATTGTGAGCGGTCAGAAAAATTACGGGGAGTAAGCGACAATCCGGACGCTGTCGAACTCTACGCACGAGTTCGAAACCATCCATCTGAGGCATGATCGCATCGGTGACTATCAGGTGAGGGTGATATTTCTCTACCAAACCCAAAGCTTCTCGACCGTTCTCGGCAACGATCGTCGAGTAGCCGCACAGTTCTAAATAGTCCCCGATCGAGATTCGGATGCCCGGATCGTCATCGACAACAAGAATGGTCAGAGGCATATTTTGACCGCCAGAGCGTCAGGAAAAACAGGGAATAGGGGTTAGGCGACCCATTTTGCATGTTGTAAGGGTTCGCTTCATTACGCTACGCAATGCGCGCGGATCGACTTTCTCCAGATAGATGGGCAACGATCGCGAAAAACTCTCGATATTTACGCCACCTGAGAACATCGAAGCATTTTTCGATCGCGCGCAATCTGTGCTACTTACCCTCTAATGATGGCTCGATCTTCGATCGTTTCCCATTCATGGGTCATACCCCAAACCCGATTTCTCAAGTCATAGACACTTCGATCGTAGCAGGTTTTCCTAGATTTCCCGTTAATGTCATCCCTCGTTGATTGGCGTGGAGGTGACGGACAATTTTATAGATGGCTTCAACATCTTCCCGACGTCCCGCTGCCTTAGCCAAATCTGCGAGCGATAGGGGTTCGCTCGCAGATTTCAAGACTTCCATCACTTGTGTCTGAAGTTCTAAGATCGCGGCGGCTGCCTTTTTCCCCGCTTCAACGCCCGGTTGGTGATAGGCATTAATATTTACCAAACTCGCATACAATCCTACCGCTCGTTCGTAAAGGGCGACCATTGCCCCTACCGTCCGGGGATTGACTTGGGGAATGGTCAGAGTCAGAGAATCTCGCTGATTTTCGTAGAGGGCAGTGCGGGTTCCTTGCAAAAATCCCGAGAGATAGTCGCCAGAAGTGGCACCGGGTTCGATCTCGGGGGAGTGACCGTTGCGATCTTCGAGGACTTCAATGAAGGTCATGAAAAAGTTCGGCACCCCCTCGCGCAATTGCTGGACGTAGGCATGTTGGTCTGTCGAGCCTTTATTTCCGTAGACCGCAATCCCTTGATTGACCACATTGCCATCGAGGTCTTTTTCTTTACCCAAAGACTCCATCACCAGTTGTTGTAGGTAGCGACTGAAGAGTAATAAGGAGTCTTTGTAGGGCAGGACAACCATATCTTTATCCCCTTTGCCATTCCCCGCATAATACCAAGCTAAGGCAAGGAGGGCGGCAGGATTGTTTTTCAGCTCCCGGACGCGAGTGGCTTCATCCATTTCCTTGGCTCCGGCAAGCATGGCGCGGATATCGATGCCCTGTAGGGCGGCGGCGGGTAAGCCCACGGCAGAGAGTTCGGAAGTGCGTCCCCCCACCCAGTCCGCCATGGGAAAGGTCGTCAGCCAACCTTCAGATTTGGCGAGGTTGTCGAGTTTGCTATCAACTCCGGTAATGGCGACGGCTTGCTTGGCAAAATCCAGACCGCGATCGACAAAGACTTTTTGCACTTCCACCATGCCGTTGCGGGTTTCGGGCGTACCGCCAGATTTAGAGATGACGAAAACTAGGGTACTCGCAAGTCGATCGCCAAGCCCGGCCAAGGTTCGATCGATACCAGCCGGATCGCTATTATCGATAAAGTGGATATCCAGAGGTGGGTTGTCGGGGGCTAAAGCTTGGGCGACAAACTGAGGACCTAAAGCCGATCCACCAATGCCGATGGAGAGAATATCGGTAAATTTTTGAGCTTTGGGGGGGTGTACCGTACCGATGCGGACTTTTTGGACGAAGGTTTCAATTTTGTCTAGGGTTTCGGTAATTTCCTTCTGGATTTCTGGGGTGGGGGCCAAATCCGGGTCGCGCAGCCAGTAGTGACCCACCATCCGATTTTCGTCGGGGTTGGCGATCGCCCCTGCTTCTAGGGCTGCCATCTCCTCAAAAGCCTTGACAAATTTAGGGTTGAGGGCTTCGACTTCGGCATCGTCAAATCCCATCCGACTGACATCGAGGTACAGTCCCAAACCCTCGTGATAGTAAAGCCAGTCTTGATAGCGTTGCCAGAGTGTCGCAGCATCCATGACAGAGTCTCCTCTGAATTGTTTTTACCTACTTGGAGTTTAGACTAATTTAACGACCCAAACCGTCAACCCCTTATCCAGATGAAAGATTCTCAACGCTCCCGTTTGGAGGGTTTTTAGTCCTGACTAGATTTTATTGACTGTACATCTAGCGTTTAGCGTCGATCGACCTCATTCGAGGACTCACCCTCGAACTCAAAAAAAGCGATACCGTATTGTTGGTTTTTTGTCAAGAATTTGCAACAACAAGCCTGTTACGTTTTCTCGATTTTTCTCAGACAGCGGGGGCGCAAGGCTCACGACGATCGCAAACACCGAATGGCTTCGAGCAAACCTCGGGCTTTATTCAAGGTTTCCTGGTACTCGGTTTCCGGTTCCGAGTCGGCGACCAATCCCGCACCGGCTTGGACGGAAACGGTATGCCCGCCGGTTTCCCCCGGACGAACCACCATCGTGCGAATGGTAATGGCACTGTTGAGCTGACCTTCAAAATCGTAGTAGCCGTATACCCCCGAATAAGGACCGCGACGGCAGGGTTCTAACTCGTTGATAATTTCCATGGCGCGAATTTTCGGCGCGCCGCTGACGGTTCCAGCGGGGAAACAGGCTTTGAGCAAATCCCAGGCAGTTTTCCCCTCCTCCAGTTTGCCGATGACGTTACTGACGATGTGCATGACGTGGGAGTAGCGTTCGACGATCGTCAGTTCGTCCACCCGCACCGATCCCTTTTCGCAAACGCGACCGAGGTCGTTGCGTCCCAAATCGACTAGCATGATATGTTCGGCCACTTCTTTGGGATCGCTAAGTAACTCAGAAGCCAGGGCCGCATCTTCCGCATCCGTTCTGCCTCGGCGGCGGGTTCCGGCGATCGGGCGGACGGTGGCGATCGTTCCGCCATCGCCGTTTCGTTCGGCTTTCACCATCACTTCCGGACTCGACCCGATGAGTTGCCAGTCGTTGAAGTTGAAGTACGCCATGTACGGGGAAGGGTTAATCAGGCTCAGGGAACGATACAGAGAAAAGGGGTCGCCAGCATACTGAGCGGAAAGTCGCTGGGAGATGACCACCTGGAAGATATCCCCGGCTTTGATATATTCTTTGGCCTTGCGGACGTTTTCGCAAAATTGTTCTTTGGGAATGTTGCTGGCGAAGGCGGACTCCTCCGCTTCCGTTTTCCCACGAACCGGTGGCGTCCATTCAAGCATCGTATCGTGACGATCGAGGGGTGATTGCAGTTTGGCCACCATTTTGGTCACCGCATCCACCGCCTTTTGGTATGCTTCGGTAACATCTACATTGGGGTCGCGCAAATCCCCGTAGGCGATCGCCCAAATTTTCCGCTTCACGCGATCGAACACGAACAGCCGATCGACCTGCATCCACAACCCATCGGGTAAATCCGAGTCTTTGTTGGGGTAGATTGGGACGCGCGGTTCGATGGGCTGAATTAATTCGTATCCCCAAAAACCGAACAAACCTCCAATTCCCGAGGGCAATTGGGGCAACTTCACCGGTTGAAACGACTTCAGACAGTTTGCCAGAATCGCGAAAGGATCGCCAGTAAACGTTTCAATTCCACCGTCGCGGTGGGTTTGAGTCGTCGTATCTCCCCGAGCGGACAAAACCCAGAGAGGATCGCAACCGAGAAAACAGTAGCGTCCCAGTCGCTCTCCCCCCTCCACCGATTCCAACAAAAAGTTATAGGGTTGACCCGCGCAAACTTTATACCAAGCCGAAACGGGAGTATCTAAATCCGCCACCCACTCTTGATAGACGGGGATGAAGTTACCTTGTGCGGCGAGGTGGGAAAACTCGGAGAAATCGGGAAAAATCATGATCGAACGTCAGGCGCGGGTTCGCAATCCCATAAAAATCGATCGATGGCGCATCTTTGTAGGAGATTTGGGAGCGGACAACGATCGCGTTAATGTTCTAGCTTATCCCGAATTTACGTTAATTGAGAGGGTCGAATCGGGGGACAAAAAAACCAACCGATTGCAAATGGGGCGATCGCGTCCCCGGTCTCTTTGTCCCCCAAGACCTTCTACGGATCGAAAGGTTCTTTGCCGCTGAACTTGATTTTGGAAGGATTGGGATTATCGCCGATCTTGCGATCGAGCGTACCCACGGCTTCCCGACCTTCGTTCACCTTCTCGGGGAAGACGCCATCCTTAGGATGCAGGTACTCCGTTTCTCCATCGGGGAAAACCCGGTAGATTTTGTAATCATCCATTTTAGGCTTGAACTTCGTCCGCAACTGAGTTCCCAGTGCCAGACACTGTTCCTTGCGTGCCAAGTAAAGCAAGTTGTCGCCCTCGTTCATGATGGCCGCGCCACCCGTGGGCATTTCAAATACCTGTTCCTTGGAACTGCTCCAAGTAATGGCGTATTTTTCTTCGACTTCGGCTTTGGTGAGCAAGCCACCGGTGCTACCACCGAATATCGGTGTTTTTCCTGTTAGTTCTTCTGCCATAGTGTTCTCACAAATGGTTTTGATGGCATCCTATCACTGAGAAAATCCCTCTCTAACCATGTTGTCAACAAATGTAACAGTTGGGAGAATTCAGAGTTCGGAATTCGGAGTTCGGAGTTCGGAATTCGGAGTTCGGAGTTCGGAATTCGGAAAGGAGATGGAGGCAGGGGAGGCAGGGGAGAGTTAATGAACGAACGAACAACTCTAATGAATAATTGGTGAGTTGTTATTCTCCCCATCATTTTCTTGTATGCGCGTCTCCCTTCCCTCTCCCTTGTCGCCTCATCTCCCCAACTAGGTGCTAGACCGGTCGCCCTGGGTTAAGGGGCGATCGGGTTTGGTTCCACCGATGGCGCGAATGAGGACGGAGAGGGCGATAATCGTCCAGAAGATGCTGTCGCCATGGGTGGGTGGTGGCGTTGTTGGCATGGCGGGAATTTCGGCGGTGGGTTGCGCGGGAGCCAGATAGATGGGTTGGGTTGGCTGGGTTTCGATCGCTTGGAATTGGTTCGTGTGAGCGTTCGTTTCAACGTTCATTTCATGTTTTAGGTAACGACTCTTTTAGGTTCGTCGAAATACCGCTAACTGTGGTCAGAGTAAGGCGTTAACCTTATGTAAGACTTATGTAAAATAGGACTTACGCGCTCGCCACCATAGATAGATATCCGATCGGGGCGAGCGCGGGGGGATTAATCCTATCGGGGTAACCACGGGGGGATTACCCCTACATCTAGAGCCGTTGCGTAAGTCCTATAAAAGTAAAACTTTCGAGGATTCATGGGACGATCGAAACGATCTCTGCGGGCTTCCAAAGAGGGCATTCAACAAGCAGAGTCGGCATTTAAGCGAACGGGATGGACGAAGGAGTTTTTGGGCGGTAGAGTGGGACGATCTCGACCTACGATTACTAATTTCTTTGCGAGAAGACCCGTCGATCGACCTATTTTTATGGAAATTTGCACGGCTTTGGATTTAGAGTGGGGTGAGATTGCCGAAATCGATACAGAAAAAGTAGAGCAATATTGCAAGATCGAAATTGATGCCTTAGTCGAGGAAATTCGGGAAAAGGTGCGCCCGATTATCGATCGAGAATGCGGGACGATGCGGGTGCTGGATATGACGCAACCCATCGGCTTGGGCAAGATTTACACCGAAGTCAATATTTTGGAGAAAATTATCGGGCGCAGGCGGTTGAATTTGGAGCAATTGCTTGAGGGTTGCAGCCTGGGGGAATTCGATCGCTTTGGGTTGAGTGGCGTAAAAGAGCAGCGCGTACCGGGATTGGAGGCGGTGGAACGGTACGGCAAATTGATGGTGTTGGGACAGCCGGGAGTGGGTAAAACCACGTTTTTGAAGTATTTGGCGATCGAGTGCAGCCGGGGGAATTTTCAAAGCGATCGGGTTGCTATCTTCGTGCCGCTGAAAAGATTTGCCGAAACCGACGGTACGCCGGGTTTGCTGGACTACATTGCCGAGGAATGGGTATCGGGGGCGAATCGGGAACGAACTGAGGCGAAATCCACTCTCGAACGTTTGCTGCAAGCTGGGCGGGGGTTAGTGCTGCTGGATGGGTTGGACGAGGTGCGCGAAGAAGATAGCGATCGCATCATCCGCGAGATTCAGGACATTGCCAACCGATTTACCCCCAGTCAATTCGTCGCCACCTGCCGGATTGCGGCGCGAGAATATACCTTCAGCCAGTTTTGCGAGGTGGAAGTTGCCGCCTTCGAGGACGAACAAATTCGGGCATTTGCTCAGCGCTGGTTCGACATCAAACAGTTAGACTTTGCAGAAGATTTCCTAGCCCAACTCAAAGCCAACCCTACAATCGAAGAACTGGCTACCAATCCCCTGCTGCTGACGCTGCTGTGCCTGGAATTCGAGGATTCTGGAGACTTTCCGGCCGATCGCGCCGAACTCTACCAACGAGCTGTGGCGACTCTGCTGCGCAAATGGGATGCCAAGCGCCGAATTCGCCGCCAGCAGGTATACAAACAACTCTCCG